>JBKKCW010000244.1:0-7985 GCA_046712485.1 Candidatus Limnocylindrales bacterium | reverse complement strand
CCGGTGTCGCCGAACGTGCCGCCGGTCGTCGCCAGGCCATGAGCCGTCGTTGCCCCGTCGACGTCCTCCCAAAGGGCACCGCCCTGGGCGCGGGCAAGCCGCCGCGCGGGATCGACATCCACGCGGCGCATCTCGCGGAGATCGACGACGAGTGCCCCGTCGGCGATGGCATGACCCGCCACGGCATGGCCGCCACCCCGTACCGCAATCGCGAAACCGAAATTGCGGGCGGCGAGGACCGCGGCAACCACGTCCGCCGTGGAGCGGCACTGGACGATCGCCGCTGGCCGCCGGTCGATCGTCGCATTAAATGTCTGTCGGGCGGCGTCGTACCCGTCGTCTTCTGGGCCGATGACTTTCCCCGAGATCCGATCGATGCCAGCCAGTGCATCCATGAGCGTCATTTGGCGATCCCTCCTTGCGTCACGCCGAACGATGCGCGGTCGTGTCAACCGGCCTCCGACGCGCCGCTCGGGTGAGACCGCGTGGATGCACCAGTGGTCACCGGTCAACTTGGGGGGAACTCCAGCCACGGTCGGTTATCGTTCGGTGGTGCCGCGCGATCCGAACATCCCTGACGCGTTCGACGTCTACACGATGGTGCTCCTGCGCCGGCCCGACGACGCTCCGCAGATGGCGGACGACGAGCTCGACGCCCTGCAGACACAGCACCTTGCCTACCGAGCGAAGCTGCGCAGCGACGGCGTGGTCATTGCCAACGGTCCGTTCAGCGAGCAATCCGATCCATCGCTTCGAGGGCTCTCAATCTTTTCGTGCGATCTCGACGAAGCGCGGCGCTTGAGCGACCTCGACCCTTCGGTCCAGGCAGGGCGTCTCGCCTACGACGTATTCGGGTGGTGGGTGGCCGCCGGGACGCTTGCCTTTCCGGGCACATCGCAACCCGTTGGCAGGCGCCGCACGATGCCCGACGACTGACCCCACGAGTCGATCCATGGAATGCGCTGCTACCATCGGCGCGATGGAGATCATGGGCATCCAGATCCGGACGGTGATCCGCGACAACGTCGCCAAACGTTGCGACGGTTGTCTCGAGATCATCGAGGGCACGCCCTGGCGGATCAACCTGCTCGACATCGTCGCCGCCGAGGCGCCCGTAGCCTGGACCGATCATGCGGCGGTCAACCCGGGACCGTTCCAGTTCCACGGAGATCCGGCCTGCGTCGGGCGGTGGATGGCCGCCAAGGGCCACCTCTTCTGCCGCCGGGGCCAGGTGCGCGAGATCATGCGACCCGTCGAGATCCCCGGATCCCCCGGCAGGTACGGGTTGTGCGACGGAATCCACCGCGACGATCACGAGTTCGTGCCCGCCTGACGGCGACACCACGCACGGCCGGCAGTGCTTCGCGACCAGACCGCCGCTTGACGACGGCCGCGACCCCGCCTATTCTCCGCCCGCCTGGAGTCGATCGGCCGTACCCAGATTTACCCAGGTTCAGAGGCCATTCCCGTCCATGCCGGTGGGTCGGCCCCGTGCGTTCCCCCGCGTGCGCCCGACCCGCCGGCACCTTTACCTCGAGGACCCGTGCCCGACCTCGCCGTCGCCAGGCGATCCGTTGCCACGATCCATCGGCCTGTCCGGCCGGCCTGGCTGTCGCTCGGACCCGCCAGCCAGATGCTGGGCGTGGACCCTGACACGCTCCGCCGCTGGGCAGACGAGGGCCGCGTCGAGACGTACGTCACGCCGGGCGGACATCGCCGGTTCGAGCGACGAACGATCGAACGTCTGGCCACGCACCGGCCTGCCGGACTGCGACCGCTCGCGAGCCTGGGCGCGGGCTCCGAGCGTCTGACCCGTGCGTACCGCCGGAGTTATGCCGCCAAGGCCAGGCTCTCGGCCCACGCCGACGACAGCGCCGAGCTCGAGCGCTACCGACAGGATGGCCGCCGCCTCGTCGATGCCCTTGTCGCCCACCTCGATGCCGACCCAGCCGATGCCGCGGCACGCTCGTCCACGGAGGCGCGCGCGGCGACCCTCGTCGACGACCTGGCCCGCCGCATGCTGGCCAGCGGCACCAGCCTGACCGAGGCAGTCGGGCTGTTCGTTACCGCCCGCCGCCCGTTTCTCGCCGAGCTGGCCGGGCTGGGTCGCCGGCGCACGCTCGACGCGGCCCGTCTGGGTGCGCTCTACGAGGACGCATCCGGCTTGCTCGACCGGCTACTCCTGCGGCTGGTCGAGACCTACCGGGGATCGGCGGACTGACCATGGAACCGCAGGTCGTCCTCCCGGCCGTCACCGCGATCCTGGCACTCGTGTTCGCGGTCGCCCTGTTCGATCAGTGGCGCGAGCGCCGCGGCGGGTTCCAGCTCATCTGGACGCTCGGCATGTTGTTCTTCGGGATCGGCGCGGGCAGCGAGGCGATCGCCGCGATTTCCGGTTGGAACGAGCCCCTGTATCGGACCTGGTACCTGACGGGTGCTGTCTGGACGGCCGGCTGGCTGGGGCTGGGGACGGCGTTCCTGTTGGGTCGGACGCGGTTTGGCTACAGCTTCGCGTTGTGCCTCTTCCTGGCCGGCCTGTTCACCTTCCTGGTGCGGAACAGGCCCGAGTACGCGGGCGCCGGCTCCCTCCCGCTGCTCTACTTCATCGGCGCGGGATTGCTGGCGCTCGCGGTCGGGGTCGAAACCTACTTCAGCAACGACCGATGGCCTGCCCTCGCCGCCGGTGCGGTCGTCGGGGCGACACTCCTGAGTCTCGCGCTCATGGCCACGACGACGTTGGCCGCCCCCGGCTACGCCTTGGACCCGGCGACGGGGGCTCCGGTCGCCACGCTCTTCCCTGCCCAGCTCCGGCTCCTGACGCCGTTCCTCAACATCACGGGCGCCTTCGCCCTGATCCTGGGCGCGCTCTTCTCGACGTACGTATTCATGCCCAAGCGGCGGGTGCTCGACTACTCGCTCGATCCGATCCAGCCCGGTGACCAGTTCCTGTTCAACCTGCTCATCGCGCCGGTTGCCATCCTCGTCAACCTGGTCGCTTCGCTCCCCGGGACGGTCCGGGCGCTCATGGCCGGTCGGCTCCACAGCCGCGTCCCGGCCACGATCCTGATCGCCCTCGGCGCGTTCGTTGCTACGCTCGGCGACACGCTCACCCGATTCGGCATGACCGAGTGGTTCCAGCTCGGCAAGTTTCTCGGGGTGCTCTTCCTGTTCGTCGGCTTCCTCGTCTCGATCGAGGTCTTCCGCGAGATCCGTATTCCGTTCACCCGGATTCGTCTCGGCGGAGTGCGCCACGAACCAGTTGCACCGCCACGAACAAGTGCCCGAACGAGTCCCGGTGAGGGCCCCGCGACAGAGGCGACCGTCTAGCATCCGGCCCGTGGGACCGGGCGGCCAGTCCAGGGTCCTGGCCTACCATGGTGTCGTGCCAGAAGTTGCCCGCCGACCCGTCGTCGGCGTCCTCATCGTCCTGATCTCGGCGTCCCTGTTCGGAATGCTTGGTCCGCTGTCCAGGTTCGCCTATGAAGCCGGCATGGAGCCGCTCGCCTTCGTCGGCTGGCGCGGAGGGATCGGCTTTCTTGCCACCGCGGCCTTCGTCTGGTGGCGGATCGCACGCGGAGGCCGCCGGCTGACAAGGCTGCGCGATCTGGACGGGCGCGCCCGGTCGAGCCTGGCCCTGGCCGCGATCATGGGCTTCACGCTCAACCTGGCCGTGTTCATCGCCTTCGATCGGATCACCGTCGCGCTGGCGCTTCTCGGCTTCTACACCTATCCGGTGCTCGTGGCTGTCGGGAACGTCGCGCTCGGTCGCGAACCGCTCGACCGTCCACGGGTCGTGGCGCTGTGCCTCGCCGTGGCGGGCATGCTGGCGGTCGTCGCCTCCCAGCTCGACCCATCCTCCGGCATTGAGTTCGATCTCCTCGGGGTTGCGTTTGCGCTCGGCGCAGCATGCAGCCAGGCGGTCTTCGTGATCATCAGCCGCACCGGCTATCGAACGGTTCCGGCCGACCAGGCCATGGCCGTCGTGATGGCGGTGACGCTCGTCAGCTCCCTGGCGCTCGCTTTCGTGACGGGTGCCGCGTCCACGATCGTCGAACCGCTCGAGACGCCGTCGGTGCTGCCGCTCCTCGCGTTCACAGGGCTCTTCGCGGCGGCCATTCCCTCGATGTTGTTCCTGACCGGGATCCGCCTCGTGGGCGGGACGACGACCGGCATTCTGATGTTGTTCGAACCTGTCGTGGGGGTCGTGCTCGCAGCGTGGCTCCTGTCGGAAGGGCTCGCCCCGATTCAGATCCTCGGCGGTCTCGCGATCCTTGTCGCGGCGCTCATCCTGCAACGCGCGGCATCGGCAACGGAACGACTGGCTGCCGCACCAGCGATCGAGGCCGAGATGCCAGGGGCCGCATGACTCCCGCGGCACCCGACGATCCGACGATCTCCGCGGTCGGTCCGCCTGGCGCGCCGGCCATCGTCTTCGTCCATGGCACCCGGCTCACCCGAGCCGTGTGGGCAGCCCAGCTCGACAGCCTTGGCGGGGAGTTCCGGGCAATCGCCTTTGACCTGCCGGCGCATGGCTCGCGGGCAGACGAGCCGTTCGCGCTCGGGCCAGCCGCCGACCTCCTGGGCGACATGATCCGGGACGAGGCGGCCGGTGGCCGGGCCATCGTCGTGGGTCTGTCCCTCGGGGGGTATGTGGCGATGGCCCTCGCCGCCCGTCAACCCGAGCTCGTCCGCGGCCTTGTGCTCGCCGGCGCGACGCAGGAGCCGATCGGGATCCGGTCCCTTCCGTATCGGGGTCTGGCGGCGATCCTTGACCGTTTCGACGGACCGGCCCTGACCCGGCTCAATGCCTGGTTCTTTCGGAGGCGCTATCCAGCGTCGATCGCCGAACCGATCGTCGCCGGGGGGTTCTGGTCGAGGGGTGGCGCGGCGGCGTTGCGAGCCCTGTTCGGACAACGGTTCACGCCGCGCTTGGCCGCGTACCAGGGCCCGACCCTGATCGTCAACGGGCAATGGGATCTGCTGTTCCGTCTGTCGGCAGGGACGTTCGCGGCTGCCGCGGTCGATGCGCGCCGCGTTCGATTGGCCGGTGCGCTCCACCTCTCGAATCTCGATAAGCCCGCCGCGTTCAATGAAGCTGTCAGGCGCTTTGCTCGCTCGATCGAGGGCGGTTGACGGGACCGAAAGGACCCCGGGGTATACTTCGCGAACCGCCCCAACCCGCTGCATTTCGAGGTTTGATGCGCGTACGCAAGGCTGTCTTCCCTGCCGCTGGCTGGGGTACCCGGTTCCTTCCGGCGACCAAGGCCCAGCCCAAGGAGATGTTGCCACTGGTCGACAAGCCGATCATTCAGTACGCCGTCGAGGAGGCTGTCGCCGCCGGCATCGAGCAGGTGATCATCGTCACTTCGAGCCAGAAGCGGGCGATCGAGGACCACTTCGACCTCTCCTACGAGCTGGAGCACCTGCTCGAGGAGAAGGGTGATATCGAGATGCTCCGCCAGGTCCGCGCGATCAGCGACCTTGCCCAGGTCGCGTACGTGCGCCAGAAGGAGCAGCTCGGCCTGGGTCACGCCGTCCTGATGGCCAAGGACCTGATCGGCCACGAGCCATTTGCGGTCATCCTGCCCGATGACGTGGTCATCGCGGACCGGCCGTGTATCGGCCAGCTCATCCACGCCTACCACCAGCATCACGGCTCCGTCGTGGCGGTGATGGAGGTCGCACCAGAGGATACGCACCGGTACGGCGTCATCGCGTCGGAGCCATCGGACGATCCGCTCGACCACGGCCGGCTGCACCGGATCACCAGCCTGGTCGAAAAGCCCGCCGCGTCCGACGCGCCATCCAACCTCGCGATCATCGGACGCTACGTCCTCACACCAAAGATCTTCGACAAGCTCGAACAGACAAAACGCGGGGCTGGCGGAGAGATCCAGCTGACCGACGCGATCGCCGCCTTGATGGTCGAGCAGGAAGTATTCGGCTACGCCTTCGAAGGCATCCGGTACGACGCGGGTACAACCATGGGCTGGCTGCAGGCCTCCGTCGAGATCGCCCTGACGCGACCGGATCTCGGCCCGGCGTTCCGGAGCTACCTGCAGGGTCTTCCACTCTAGGAGGGGGCCCTGCGCGCCCCACCGCGCCTGCCCCGCGCGTCCAAATGGCACCGGAAGCCCGGCGATCCGCTTGGGGTACGATGCCGCCCGAGCGCTGTTGGACGACCGCGATTGACGAGGGACAGACCGCTTGGCGGAAATCGGCCAGACATTGGGTGGGCGCTATCGCCTGATCGAGCTCCTCGGGCAGGGCGGCATGGCGACCATCTTCCGGGCCACCGACACCGGTCTGGGCCGTGACGTCGCCCTCAAGCTGCTGCGTCCCGAGTACCTTCGCGACCCCGATTTCTCATCGAGGTTCCGGCACGAGGCGCAGGCCGCGGCCTCCCTGAGCCACCCGAATGTCGTCACCGTCTTCGACTACGGGGAGGACCCTTCGGGCCCGTTCATCGCCATGGAGCTCGTGGACGGTGAGGATCTCGCGACCATCCTCAAGCGCAGCGGGGCGCTGCCGCCGCGGCAGGCCGCCCGGATCGCCGCCGCCGTCGCCCGTGCCCTGGCCGCTGCGCATGCCAAGGGGATCATCCATCGCGACGTGAAACCGGGCAACGTCCTGATTGGACGCGACGGTCGGGTGAAGGTCGTCGACTTCGGCATCGCCCGCGCTGTAGCGGAGGCGCAGATGACGCTTCCGGGAACCACGCTCGGATCGGTTCACTACTTCAGCCCCGAGCCGGCACGCGGCGAGACGACGACGGAAGCGTCGGACATCTACAGCCTGGGCATCGTCCTCTACGAGATGTTGACAGGCGTGCGGCCGTGGACCGGCGACAGTGCCGCATCGGTGGCGCTCGCGCGGCTCTCCGGGCCGGTGCCCGATCCGATGCTCGTACGATCGTCGCTTCCGCCTGACCTCGCGGCGATCACGCGAAAGGCGCTCGCGCCCGCGCCCGCCGACCGGTTCTCGTCGGCGAGCTCGATGGCTGACAGCCTGGATGCCACGCTCTCGACGCAGGCCGGGATGGTCGGGGCGACGGCGCTGGCAGACGCTGGCGCAGGATCGTCCAGCGCGACCCATGCGGCCGCTGCGCCCGCGGCGGGGCCATTGGCCGCCGCGGCAGCTTCGACCGCCGCTCCGAAGCGGGCTTCGGCGCCCGTCATCTCGGGTACGGCCCGGCCGAACCCGGCTCGCGTGCCGTATCCGCCCGAGGCCTACGCCGCGGACGATGATGTCGACCGGTATTCGTCCCCCGCGCGCCGGCGAGCCGCACCTGCCGATCCGGGCCGCCGTGCCCGACATGTCGAGGTGTCCGACGGGGACGGTGGCGGGACCAGCCCGCTCGTTTGGCTGACCGGGATCGTCGCGATCGCACTGCTGGCCGGGGTTGCGTTTGTCGTCTTCCAGTTGGGCCTCGGTGGGAGCCCAGGGCCCGGGGAGTCACCGGGGCTGGTCAGTGTTCCGAACTTTGTCGGCAAGCAGATCGCCGCAGCAACCACGGAAGCAGAAGCACTTGGCATCACGCTCAAGCCCCGGAGCGAGGAGTCGACCGAGGCGGATGCGGGGACGATCATCGACCAGTCGCCCGCGGAAGGAGTCGAGATCGCAAGCGGCGGGAGCGTCGACGTCACGGTCGCCGCGTCGGCGGCCACGGTCCAGGTGCCAGACCTCAGAAGCAAGACCGAAGTCGACGCCGTCGCCGCGATCTTCGCCGCGCAGCTGACGCGGGGCACAAGGACCGAGATGACTGACCCGGTCATTCCCGAAGGAGCCATCATCACCCAGTTCCACCGCCGCTTGCGGCCGTAGCCCCGCAAACGCCTGTCGACTACACGGTGTCGCTTGGGCCCGAGCCCACGCCGACACCTACCCCGACACCCGAGCCGACACCAACCCCGACACCCGAGCCGACCCCCACCCCCCCGCCCGAGCCCACAACCCCCCCGCCCCCCCCGCCCCACCCACCCCCC
>JBKKCW010000243.1:0-4289 GCA_046712485.1 Candidatus Limnocylindrales bacterium | reverse complement strand
GGTCACGGCCAAGGCCGCCAAGACGACGTCGAAGCCGAAGAAACCCGCGGCCAAGTAGCTCGGCGCTTCCCAGACGATCGCCCCGGATCGCCCGGGGCGTTTCGATTCCGGGCTTCCCGCGCGGGCGTTGAACGACCCGGGCCGCCACGGCGCAGGCCCTCCAGCCTGGGTTGTCGCCATACGCCACCCCGGGTGGCACTAGACATCAATGCCGGCCGGATGAGGGCCGATTATGGCCTATCTGCCACCCCGGGTGGCATATGGCTGAATCTGGGGCCGGCGGCGTCCCTAATGCCATGCCCGGTGGCGTATGGCATAAGCGTGGGGACGCGCACCGAGCGGCAGCACGAAACGCCGCGTCAGCGCGAAGCCCCGCGTCAGCGCGAGGCGGTGGGCCACCCCGGTCTACCGCGCGGTGGCCACCGTCCCGGCAGGGGCTTTCGGGCGGAACACGCCATACAACGCTGCACCCCCGAGCCCGCCGAGCGTCGTGATCAGGACGATCGTGCCGGCGCTGCCCAGCTGCTCACCCCAATAGAAGGCCGTGAACGAGGCCGCGTCGGTCACACCGGCAGCGGCCAGGCCAGGGCCCTGGCCGGCCTCGAGGTACCGCTGGTAGACGCAGTCGGCACCGGCGGAGCAGCTGATCGAGCCTCCAAGGCCAGGATCGCGGTAGCCGTTGTCGGCAAAGAAGAACAGCATCTTGATGAGCAGCGCGAGCGCAGCCAGGGTCAGCCCGGTCACGAGCCCGGCAAAGAGGCCGTTCGCGAGTATCCGACGCCACGGCCCGGCTCGCCGGTCCGAGCGCTGGTCGGCGTAATAGCCGATCAGCAGCCCCGCAGGGAGGGCAAGCAGCCAGATGACCCATTCGATCGGGATGATCAGGGTAAAGCTGGCCACGATCGTGACGGCCATGCCGATCCCGACGTAGGCGGCGCTGATGGCGCCGCGGTCGACGATCCGGTTCACGACCCCGCGAGCGCGGATCGGCCCGCGTACCTGGCGCTGTCGCCAAGCTCGCCTTCGATCCGCACCAGCCGGTTGTACTTGGCCACGCGCTCGGAGCGGGAGGGCGCACCAGTCTTGATCTGACCCGTCCCCATCCCTACGACAAGGTCCGCGATCGTCGTGTCCTCGGTCTCCCCTGATCGGTGGCTGACCATCGCCGTCCACCCCGCCGCCCGGGCCATCGCGATGGCGTCGATCGTCTCGGACAAGGTCCCGATCTGGTTGAGCTTGATCAGGACGGAGTTCGCCGCCCCCATGTCGATCGCCTTGGCGATCCGTTCGGTATTGGTCACGAGAAGGTCGTCGCCGACGAGCTGCACCCGCTCACCAATCCGCTCGACAAGGGTGCGCCAACCCGCCCAGTCGTCCTCCGCCAGGCCGTCCTCGATCGACACGATGGGATAGCGATCGACCCAGTCCACCCAGAAATCGATGAGCTCGAACGAGGTAAGGGTCCGCCCTTCCTTCTCGAGACGATAGGACAGCTCGCCGCCGGCGTTCGGGGCCGCGGACGCGTCGACGAGTTCCGTGACAGCCGGATCGAGCGCAATGGCGACGTCCTCGCCCGGTCGGTAGCCGGCACGCTCGATCGCGCGGAGGATCACCTCGACGGCCGCCTGGTTGCTCGGCAAGCTCGGGGCGAAGCCGCCTTCATCGCCCTGTCCGGTGGAGTGCCCCTCGTCGTGCAGGATCGAGCGAAGGGCGGCGAACACCTCGGCGCCCGCCCGGAGGGCCTCCGAGAAGGATTCGGCGCCAACCGGCGCGACCATGAATTCCTGGAAGTCGGTCGAGTCGGCCGCGTGCTTGCCGCCGTTGAGGATGTTGAAGAACGGCACGGGGAGCGTCCGCGCGCCGACGCCGCCGAGGTATCGATAGAGCGGGAGATCGTAGAACGCGGATGCCGCATGGGCGCACGCGAGCGACACCCCCAGGATCGCATTGGCGCCGAGCACGCTCTTGTTGGGGGTCCCATCGAGCTCGCACAGCAGCGCGTCGATCCCGGCCTGGTCGGTCGCATCCAGGCCATGGAGGGCCGGCGCGATCGTGTCGGTCACGTTGGTCACCGCCCCCCGCACGCCCCTGCCACCAAACCGCGCCCCGTCGCCGTCGCGCAGCTCGACGGCCTCGTGCGCCCCCGTCGAGGCGCCCGATGGGACCGCCGCCCGCCCGACCGACCCGTCGGCCAGGACGATGTCGACCTCGACGGTCGGGTTGCCGCGAGAGTCGAGGATCTCCCTCGCGTCGACGATCTCGATGCCGGCGCTCATGCCTTGGCGCCGACGGCCGGCCTGTCGGGAAGGACGGTGACCCCGGGGAGCTCGCGACCCTCCAGGAATTCGAGCGACGCGCCGCCACCGGTCGAGATGTGGGTCATACGCTCGGCGAGCCCCTGCTGGGTGATCGACGCGACCGAGTCGCCGCCGCCCACGACAACCGTGGCGCCCTTGTCCGCTCGATCGGCGAGCATCCGGGCAACCGCGTTTGTGCCGTGCGCGAACGACGGGATCTCGAACACGCCAAGTGGGCCGTTCCAGAACACCGTCTGGACGTCCGAGAGGGCGTCGACCATCAGATCCTGGCTGGCCTTGCCAAGATCGACGATGTGCCACGAGGCCGGGATCTTCTCGGCGGGCAGCGTCTTGTATTCGGTGCCTCGGGTCACTTCCTTGGCCACGATGACGTCCACTGGGAGCACGACGCGCACGTCATTCGCCTCTGCCGTGGCCAGGATCCGGCGGGCGTCCTCCACGCGATCTGGCTCGGCCAGGCTCTTGCCGATCGCCTTGCCGCCCGCGAGCAGAAATGTGTTCGCCATGCCACCGCCGAGGACGAGCATGTCGACCTTGGTGAGCAGGTTGTCGATCACCTTGATCTTGTCGGAGACCTTGGCCCCGCCGAGGATGGCCGCGAACGGGCGCTCGGGTGCCTCGAGCAGCTTCGAGAGCATCTCGATCTCACGCTCCATCAGGAGCCCTGCATACGACGGCAACAGCTTTGCGATCCCGACTGTCGAAGCGTGCGCGCGATGGGCCGTGCCAAACGCGTCGTTCACGTAGATGTCGGCATACGACGCGAGCGTTGCGGCGAAGGCCGGGTCGTTCCTCTCCTCCGCGGCGTGGAACCGCAGGTTTTCGAGGAGGAGCACCTCGCCGGAGCGGAGACGCTTGATGGCATCCTCCGTCCCGGTGCCGAGGGCGTCGCCAGTCACCGGGACGTTCCGACGGAGCAGCTGCGTCAGCCGCTCCCCCACGGGCCTCAGGCGCAGGCCGTCCTGCACCTTGCCATCGGGGCGACCGAGATGACTGGCGAGGATGACCTTCGCGCCGCGCTGGAGCAGCAGGTTGATCGTCGGGATCGACGCGCGGATCCGCGAGTCATCGGTGACCTTTCCGTCAGCCAGCGGGACGTTGAGATCGACCCGCACGAACACCCGTTTGCCCGCGACGTCCGCGTCGCGAATGCTCAGCTTGTCCACGGCCGATCAGACCGCTACAGGCAGGCGAGCCGCGACGTAGGAGATCAAGTCCGCGACCCGGCAGCTGTATCCCCACTCGTTGTCGTACCAGGCGATGACCTTGACCATCGTGTCACCAAGGACCATGGTCGACTCGGCGTCGATGATCGAGCTGCGGCTGTCGCCCTTGAAGTCCATCGACACGAGGGGCTCGTCGGAGACGCCGAGGATGCCCTCGAGCGGGCCCGCGGCGGCCGTCCGGAAGGCCTCGTTGAGCGCCTCCCGCGACGTCGGTCTGCTGACCGTGGCCGTGAAGTCGACGACGCTGACGGTTGGGGTCGGGACGCGGAGGCTGAACCCGTCGAACCTGCCCTTGAGGTCAGGGATGACGAGCGCGAGGGCCTTGGCCGCGCCGGTCGTGGTCGGGATGATGTTCTGACCCGCGGAGCGAGCGCGTCGGGGGTCGCTGTGGGCGACGTCGAGGATGCGCTGGTCGTTGGTGTAGCTGTGGATCGTGTTCATCAAGCCGCGCTCGATGGTCAGGAGGTCGTGGACAACCTTGGCGGCCGGAGCGAGGCAGTTGGTCGTGCAGCTCGCGTTGCTGATGACATCGTGCGCGGCGGGGTCGTAGCGATCCTCGTTGACACCCAGGACGATGGTGATGTCCTCGTTCTTGGCAGGCGCGCTGATGATCACCTTGCGGGCGCCGGCGTCGAGGTGCGCCCTGGCTTTCGTCGCATCGGTGAAGATGCCGGTGCTCTCGAGGACGATGTCCACCCCGAGGTCACCCCACGGCAGGGCCGCCGGATCGCGCTCGGCCAGGATC
>JBKKCW010000242.1:0-7441 GCA_046712485.1 Candidatus Limnocylindrales bacterium | reverse complement strand
ACGGTCTGACCGGCCGCTCCCCCGTCGTTGCCCGCGGCGTCGGCGAGCAGGACGGCGGTCGTCCCGGCCGACCAGGGACCCATCGCCGTGAACAGGATCCCTCGCCACGCAAGCGCCGCCTGGAGCGCGTCCGTCTCGAACCACTCGGCGACGAAGTCGGCGACTGCCATCGGCAGGACCCGGGTGACCGTCCGTCCGTCGCGTTTGCCCAGGCCGCGGAAGACCCGCCCCAGCTGCAACCCCGCAATCGCGTCACCGAGACCGGGCGATTCGATGTCGGGCGGGGTCCGCGCGGCGATTTCGGCGAGGAACCCGCCGAGCGATCGGACGAGGCGATCGAACCCAACATATGCGTCCGCGTCCGCAGCCGAGGGTTCACGGAGTCCATCGGCCGTCCGCCCGACGTCGGACCACAGGACGATCGCGCGGCCGTCGCGGCCCGGGGCGAAGGCACGAACATCCGGCCCGACGAGCGACAGGCCATGTCCCTTGAGCCCGAGCTCGCGAACGACCGACGGGCGCAGCCGTCCAACCGTATGCGCGAGGGTCGGGACCCTGGCGCCGGGGAGGAGCTCGCTGGTAGCGGCCGCGCCGCCCACCGCGTCGCGCCGTTCCAGGACGACGGTCCGCAGCCCGGCCCGGCCGAGATACGCGGCGGCCACAAGGCCGTTGTGGCCTCCCCCGACGACGATGGCGTCGAACCCGCTCGTCTCCACGACTCAGGCTACCCGCCGGCCGCGGGTGCGCAGCAGTTCGAGCGCCGCGATCCGGCCGTTGGCACCCATGATCCCGCCACCCGGGTGGGTCGCCGACCCGCACAGCCAGAGATCGCGTATCGGCGTCCTGAACCGGGCAAAGCCAGGGACCGGCCGGTTGAAGAAGAGCTGCTCGAGGCTGAGCTCGCCCTGGAAGATGTTGCCCTCCGTGAGCCCGGTCGTCCGCTCGATGTCGAGCGGCGTCTGGACGTTGCGGTAGAGGATGCTGTCGCGGATGTTCGGGGCGAATTCGGCGATCCTGTCGATCACCGCGTCGCCGAAGGCCTCGCGCTGGTCGTCCCAGGTTCCGAGCTCGGGCGCCAGCTTGTACGGCGCGTACTTGACGAAGCAGATGATCACGTGTTTTCCCGGCGGCGCCATGGTCGGATCGACCAGGGTGGGAATGATCATGTCGATGTATGGCTTCCGGCTGAACCGCCCGTACTTCGCGTCGTCATAGGCGGTCTCCATCTCATCGATCGAGGGGCTGAAGCTGATCGCCCCTCGCAGGTGCTCGCCTTCGCCCGGTAGGGCCGCGAAGTCCGGCAGGCGATCGACGGCCAGGTTGACCTTGCCCGACGAGCCCCGGAACTTGAAGCGCCGGACCTCCTCCTCGAAGGCAGGGTCGAGGGTGCCCGGTTCCAGCAGGTCGATGAACGTCCGGCGCGAATCGAGCGAGCTCAGCACGGACGTCGCGCGTAGCTCCTCGCCCGACTCGAGCACGACACCGGTCGTCCGCCCATCGATCGTGAGGATCCGCGCGACCGGCGCCTCCAGCCGGATCTCCGCACCGAGCGCGCGAGCCGCGCCCGCGATCGCGTTGCTGACTCCGCCCGTCCCGCCCTTGGGGATGCCCCATGCGCGGAAGGCGCCGTCAATCTCGCCCATGTAGTGGTGGAGCAGGACGTATGCGGTGCCTGGGCTCTTCACCCCCTGGAAGGTCCCGATGATGCCCGACGCCGCCATCGTGGCCTTGAGCGGATCCGTCTCGAACCATTGGTCCAGAAAATCCGATGCACTCATCGTCATGAGCTGGACGAAGACCGCCTGTTGGCGTTGGGGCAGCTGCTGGAAGCGGCGGGCCAGACCGGCCAGCGGCATCAATGGTCGCGGATCCAGGCTCGTCAGGTCGGGTGGGGTGATGGCCAGGATCGGCTTGATGAAGCGGGCCATCTCGACCATCAGCTGGCCGTATTCCTCGTATGCCTCGGCATCGGTCGCCGACCAGCGGCGCAGCTCGCGGATGGTGCGGGCGTGATCGTTGACCCGCCAGAGGTAGGCGCCGCCGCCGGCGGCCGGGCCCTCGCCCTCGCGCAACGGGGTGAAGGTCCCGTCGAGGGGCAGGATGTCCAGCCCGTGCCTGGAGAGTTGCAGGTCGCGGATGATCTCGGGCCGCAGGAGCGACACGACATAGCTGAAGACCGAGAAGCGGAAGCCGGGGTACAGCTCTTCGGTCACGGCGGCGCCGCCCAGGACGTGGCGCCGTTCCAGAACGAGAGTCTTCAGGCCGGCGCGGGCGAGATACGCAGCGCTGACGAGGCCGTTGTGGCCGCCGCCGATGATGATCGCGTCGTAGGGGTTGGCCACCGGCGAAGTGTACCGACGCGGGTGGCGTCCAGCGCCGCGCCGCAGCGCCACAAGTTGCCGCGGCCGTACCAATGCCGGCGATCCGCCTGCCCGGCTTGGCTTCGGCCCTAACGGACCTCCGTGCCGCGCCGTCGGGAGAGGCCGTGTCGGCATGAGACGCACACTTACGATATTTGAGCACGTTGGACCGACAAAAGCGGGCGAATCTGCCGGTTTGGCACGCGACCACGAGGAACATATCGAAGCCGTGCGGCTCTGAGTAGCAGAGAGGGCGCAGAGTGGCGCCCCGGAGCCCTGGCGAGCAGAGCGGCGCGGCGCGGTACTTGGCCCGTGTGCTATCGTGTGTGCAACATAATCACACTCGGAGCCACACTCCAATGGGTCTCGTCCGAACCAACATCACGCTCCCCGAGGAAACCCTGGCCCTGGTCGATGCGGTCGCCGGGCCGCGCGGCCGCAGTCGCTATATCGCGGACGTGGTCCATCGCCAGGTCCGCCGGGACAACGCGCGGATGGTCTTCGAGAAGTACGCGGGATTCCTGAAGGATTCCGACACCTGGGGACGGACGCCAGCGGAGACGGATCGGCTCCTGCGCGAGGTTCGAGACTCGAGTGAGCGTGATCGGATGCTTTGGGCACCATACGAGGAGACGGAAGCCGATGCGGTACCTGATCGACACGACCCTGTTGATCGACCACGCGAAGGGACGACCCGGCGCCGTCGAACTCGTGCGGAGGCTGTTCAGCGAACCGAATGACCTGCTCGTCTGCGATGCCGTCGTGGTCGAGGCACTGTCGAGCGGTCCGAACGCCGAGATCGCGGCGATGGGTCCGCTGATCGATGCGCTCGAGTACGTGTCGACCCAACCAGACGCGGCTCGGTGGGCCGGAGCCTCCCGGCGACGCCTGCGCCGATCCAGTCCCAGACACCTGGGCGACGCCATCATCGCCAGCGTCGCCTGGCACCAGAACGCCACCGTGGTGTCTCGCAACCCGAAGGACTTCGAGATCCAGGGCGTCCAGGTCCTCGGCTACGACTGACTCCGGGCCCGGTTAGGCTGACCGCGACGGAACTGCACCAGGCGCTCGCCGCCCGCGTGGCGGCTTGGCGCGACGCCGGGTACGAGAACCACCGGTTCCCGGCGAGCGCCGAGATCCTCGGATACGCGTTCGATGATGCCGAGCGACAGCGACCTTGCGCTTGACGGCCTATCCAGCCCTGATCGACCGCCTTCCTGTCTGGCAGCGATGCGTATCATATTCCTGTTAGCCATTGCATACGGGAGCGTTCAGGATATGCCGAATGTGGTAGGCGAGCGATACCAGATCACGATCGACAAGAAGGTGCGGGAGCAGCTCGACGTGAAGCCCGGGGACCAGGCCGTCGAATGGGTCGAAGATGGCCGCCTGATCGTCGCGTTCCTGCCGCGTCCCCACAACGAGTCGATGCTCGGCATCGTCAAGCGGATGACCGACCAGCCAATCGAGCCCATCACCGACTGGCAGGCGGTCAAGGACAGGGCCTGGGACCTGCGCGCCGACGAGATCGCCGAGACACTGAAGCTCGACAGCCGCCGCCACGCCAAGGCTCGCCGGAAGCCCTGATGGCCGTCGTCTTCTGCGACACGAGCGTCCTCATCCGCTACTTTGCGGAGGACGATGTCCCTCGAGCGGCGGCTGCTGCGAAGCTCATCGACAGCGACGCGACGCTGACGGTGTCGACCACCGTCATCGTTGAGGTGGTCCATGTGCTTCGCCGACTGTATGGCCTCGATGACGAGCGGATCGCACGGCTGCTCGTGACGTTCCTCTCGCGAATGAACGTCAACCTGGCCGACGCGGACAAGGCCGGTATGGTGGCCGCGATCACGACGAGTCACGCGTCGTCCCGTCGCGTACCTGACGCGCTGATCGTCATGGCGGCCCGCCAGGCACAGGTAGACTTCATCGCTACGTTCGACGAGAAGCTCCGGACCCACCATCTCCCCGTCCGGATGCTGTGAACCGCGGTCGACGGTCTAATCGACATGAGCCTAATCCAACTTAGCCTAATCCAACTGAGACAAAGCGAGGCGCGAACCTTGGGACTGATGAATGGCCCGGTGGTCGGGCTGTAGGATTCCTGGGACGGCCACCTCGACGAAAGGACGCAACTGGCTCACACGGCTACGCGCGAAAGGACAGATCACGATCCCGGACGATGTCCGTCGCGCCGCGGGCATCCAGGAGGGCGACTGTCTCGAGGTGACGGTCCAGGGCGACGCCGTCGTCCTCCGTCCACGGGCCGTCGTTCCCAAGTCGCCAGCCTGGTTCTGGGAGAGCGCGTGGCAGTCCGGCGAGCGGGAAGCGTCCGAGGACATCCGTTCCGGCCGCACCTCGTCGTTCGCCACCGTCGAGGATTTCCTGAAGTCTCTCGGTTGACGTGTACGGACGTCCCAGAGCTGGCCGAATCGCGACGCACGACATCTTCGGGGAGCCGTGAGTAACAAGTGGTTGACGCCAAGACGAACGAGCGGGTGGCGGTATCGAGCATGTCCGTGATCCGGACCGCCGCAGGCCGGTCGCCCCCCGGGGCGTCTGGCTCGTAGACCCCCTCCACCAGGTCCGCTCGCGAGGAGATCCTGCTGTTCGAGGATCAGGCTGAAGTATGATACCGATGCATACTTTGCCAAATCGGAGAGGAGCATGACGACCAGGACCACGATCACTCTCCCGGACGCCCTGATGTCGGACATCGACCGCCTCGTGGGACCTCGCGGGCGGAGCGGCTTCCTTGCGCGCGCTGCGCGGAACGAACTGAAGCGCGAACAGTTGCGCAGGGCACTTGACACGGCCCGCGGCGCGATGGTCGGGTCCCGAGGTTGGCGGACCGACGATGACGTCATCCAGTTCGTCGACCGGCTGCGGTCCGATGACCGCGATCCATGGGCGGACGAGGCCGGTGACGGCGATCGAGGGTGAACTACCTCCTCGACACGACCGTTCTGCTCGATTTCGCCCACGGCCAAGCGGGTGCTGTCGAACTTGTCGATCGCCTGTTCGCAGACGCCGAATCCCTGTATACGTGCGAGGTGGTGACGTGTGAGGCGTTATCGGGCGGCGACGATCTGGAACGACACGTCATTCGCGGCCTCCTCGATGCGCTCGAGTATGTTGCTCTCGATCCGCGCGGTGCCCGGTGGGCTGCCGAAGCCAGACGCAGCGGTCGCTCGGCGCCAGGGGCTCGAAGCCTCGCGGACGCACTCATCGTTGCGACAGCATGGAGCCTTGACTCGATCCTCGTGACACGCAATCCGCGTGACTTCGAGCGACTGGGGATCCAGGTGATGCGCTATGCGTGAAGCGTGACCACGCGACGCGTCGTTCGCGAACGGATCGACCCACGGTTGACGGCGTCGCTGTTCGCGAACTACCGCTCGGCCGTCGATGCCTTGCTCGAGCTCGTCGACAACGCCGTGGACTCGCGCGTCCCGGGGCGACCGCTGCGCGTGGACCTCGTCGTGCGGCCGGAGTCGATCGTCCTGACGGCGATCGGCGGCACCGGGATGGGTCCGTCCGAACTCGAACGGGACTACCTGCGCTGGGGCGCCTCGCGAAAGAAAGCGGGCGACAGGATCGGACGGTACGGGCAGGGCGGCAAGGCGGCGATCGGTCACCTGGGTAATCGCTTCACGGTGACGGCGTCGCGGGCGGGCGACGAGCGGGCGATCATGTTCGAGGATCCGGTCTACCGCGATCGCGCAAAGCTCCGGGTCTATGAATTGCACGATCGACCCAAGCCGGTCGCCGCCGAACTCGGGTATGTCCGGATCGAGATCGGCGATGTCGACCGCAAGGTCGACCTCCGCCGACTGCCAGGGAGATTGGCAGAGGTCTACCGGCCACTCCTCGAGACCGGGGACCTGGCGTTGACGGTCAATCGAGCACCTGTCTCGACGTCGCCGTGGATGCTCGCGGAGCGACACGACGTCGCCGTTCGCGCCGGCGGCCGGATCGTCCGGGGCTGGTTCGGTCTCCTGCCGGATCCGCCACAAACGTCCGTCGAGCCGGGCGTGCGGATCTACCACCTGGGGCGGCTGATTGGCTCACCGGAGTGGTTCGGACACCCGGGACCCGCGCTCCACCCGGGCATGAACCGGCTCGTCGGCGAGGTGGAGTTGCCCCACGTACCGGTCACCATGAACAAGTCGGATGTGGACCGCGACAGCCCCGCCTGGATCGCGGTGGAGACTCGACTTCACGCGTTGTTCGCGCCGGTCGTTCGCCGGTTGGCACGCGAGGAAGGACTGCAGGTGGACCCGGCGGCGCTCCGGACGGCCGACCAGGTCCGACGCATCCTCGCCCGCGCCCTGCGGTTGCTCGAGTCAGGCAAGCTCTTCGAGAGCGAGCTGGGCACAGCGGGCGGCGAGGCTCTGGGCGGGCAGCTGACACTCGAGGCGGCGCGCCCGGCGGAGGGCGTCGAGGGCGTCGAAGCGGGCGACGAGGAACCGGCGCCGACCGAGCCTCAAGACTCGACCGGACGACTCCCTCGACCGCCACGCTCGGGCGGCGGCGGCAGCGGCCGGGGCGTTGGCGAAGTTGTGGTCCGGGCGCTCGATCCGCGACTGCGCAGCGCCATGGTCGTCGAGGACGGCGTCCGTCGCGTCGTGATCAACTCGCGCTACCCGCTCTACGAGGTGCGTCGCGGCGACCTCTGGTACCAGCTCGAGACCGCCCTTCGCGAGGTGTGCGTCACGATCCCCGAGGCCACCGTTCCTGAGTTCGAGCGCAAGGTGAATGAACTGATGCTGGTTTCGTTGTCGCTGACGGGTCGCCGGAAACGACGCCAGCCGCGGCCGGTCGTCCGCCAATCGAGGGGTGCCTGGGCCGGTTGAGGTGGCGCACGCGCGGGCGGGGGACGTGCGGGCGTGGCGGCAAGCCGCCCCGACGGGCGTGCATGTCGGCCTGGGGCGCACGCTGACGATATTTGAGCGTGTTCGACTGCGAGTTGCGGCCGAACGTGCTGTGTCTGGAGGTGATCACGAGGAAGGTATCGAGACTGTGCAGTCTGAGTGACGGAACGGGTCGCAAGGGATGGGCGGCCGGCGCGGCCGCGGGGG
>JBKKCW010000241.1:0-7299 GCA_046712485.1 Candidatus Limnocylindrales bacterium | reverse complement strand
GGTCAAGCCGAGCCTGGTTCTTGGCGAGCTCGTCAAGTGGCTCATCCGGATCGTCTTCCTTGTCGCCGCGGCCAACGTGCTCGGGATGACCCACGTAAGCGAGCTGTTGAACCAGATCCTCTTGTGGATCCCGAACTTGATCGTTGCTGCCGTGATCCTGCTCCTCGCCCCGTTGCTCGGGCGGTTCGTCCGCGGGGCGATCGAAGTGGGTGCGGGCGAGATGGGGTTTACCAATGCGCCGATGCTCGGGCGACTGGCAGAGATTGCGATCATGGCCTTCGCCGTGATCATCGCGATCAATCAGATCGGGATCGCGGCGACCTTGGTCAACACGCTGTTCATCGGGCTGGTTGGTGCTGTGGCCTTGGCATTCGGCCTCGCGTTTGGGTTGGGCGGTCGCGACGTGGCAGCCCAGATCACGCAGGATTGGTATGCGTCCTCACAGGCCACCGTCGCCCGGGTGCGCGGTGACGCAGCAGGTGCGAGCAGACAAGTGAAGGATCCGATTGATGACTGAAGACATGCCGCTGAAGCCTGGCTGGAATGGAGAGCCGGGAGCGCCGAAGGATCCACCGCCAGACAACGTCCTTGTGGATGACGACGGCAACCCCAGATGGATCGACGGTCCCCACGGGCCGGAATGGCTGACCGAGTCTGGGTCCTGACGCACCCGGACTCCACGGGACGATGCGGCCAAACCTCGTGACGAACCCAATCAGCGATCGTGCGTTCGGTGCCTTCGCCGAGCAGCAGCTCGAGGACGGCCTGGAGCTCGCGGTGTTCGGGGCGCGACTACGCGTGCGGTATCCTCGAGCCGTTGTCCATTCCCGTGACCTGACTGGTGAGCCAACGACGGTCTGGTACGTGTATCGGGATGGGCGATGGACGAATACTGGAGATTCCGGTAGCTGAGGGACGAGGAACATGCCGGATGCAGAGAGGGACCTGCGCGCGACGTCGGAGGCAATCCAGGACGACGCGCAACTGCTCGCGGATCTAGAGGCCAGAAAGCTCGCCCTTGATCCCGGTGACCCGGAGGTCGACAAGCTTTCGATTGAGGTTCAGGAGCTCGTGCAGCGGATCGCCCATAAAGCGGCCGCAGAACGTGAGCTAGCAGCGGAGCTCGGGCGCGCCTAATCGTCATTCCCGGACACGTGGTTGTCGCCGGCGTTTCGTCTGGTCATGTGCCGCTTAACCGCACGGACAGACCACTACAGAGCCCAAGGGCTCCCATAGAGCGCGAGCGCTCCCCAATGCACGCTCAGTCCGGTTTGAATCGCCGACCGGCGACGCCCGAATCGGCCATCTCCGCCGCGTAACGGTCCTCCGGTGTCGATATGCGCCTGACGGCGGTAGCGCGGCAGATGACAACAACGTACTCATGAGTCATGCCTAGCGATCTCGTGGGTCTCGCGACCGGCCCCACCCCGCGGGAGTGCTCGGCGGGGTCTACCGGCTCATGACCAATGGGTGATAGGGAGATCCTTCCGGCGGTGCCACATTCCCCCCGTGATTCCCCACCTTCAAACGAAGCGACCGATCCACGACTCGCCCAGTCGGAGTTCGGATCGTGGTCGGCCGCGTCCCGGACGGCTCGACCGGCGTCTGTCCCAGGGCATCGCCATGGTGGCGGCCCTTGTTGTCGTGGCCGGGCTCGGCGTAACGCTTGCAGACGGACAGGCTGATGCGCGCGTGGCCCTCGAGGACCGCTTCAACGGTCGGATCGATCTGACCGCGCGCTTCGCGGCTGCGTATAACGCGGATCTGCTCGACAAAGAGGCGGGGGTCGGGGCCCGCCGACTGGGTAGCCAGGAGCCAACTACAGCCGACTTCGAGGCCGTTGTCGATGACTTCGCGTTCGAAGCCGCGGTTCTCCTCGACGAGACCGGCCGCGTGCTTCAGGTCTATCCCGCGAAACCTGCCCTCATCGGTACCCGGATCACCGACAAATACGCCCACCTCCGGCAGGCTGTCGAGGGCGAGCCGGCTGTTTCCAATGTTGTCGCCTCGGCTGCTCGGGGGATCCCGGTGGTCGCGTTCGCCGCGCCCTACGACACGCCGTACGGTCGGCGGGTCCTGAGCGGAGCCTTCGACGCTTCGACCACCCCGCTTGCCGCGCATCTTCGCAACGCGTTGCCGTTCGTCGGCGGAGAGGTGTACCTGGTCGATTCATCGGGGTCTCTCGTGGCCAGCAACCTTCCGGCCACGGGGACCGTTCGGACCCTCGCAGCTGTCGACCCGGCGCTCTCGAGAGCTGAACCGGGCCACTACGTTCGCCAGGGTCAAGCCCGCTGGTTCACGACGAGCACAGTGCCCGGCTCGTCGCTCCGGATCGTCGCCTCGGTGCCCGAGTCGGATCTCTATGCTTCGCTCGCCGGGACTGCGTCGTGGCTGCCGTGGGTATCCATATTCGCTTTGGCCCTTGGATCGATCTACACGATTCACGTGCTGTTCCAGCTGCATCGCAGCCGGGAAGAGCATCTGGCCTTGGCCAGAACTGACCAACTGACCGGACTGCTCAACCGCAGAGAGATGGCGGCGGCGGCGGAACGCCTCCTTGTGACCGCCCGTCGACGTGGTGAAACGGTCGCTGTGTTGATGATCGACGTGGACCACTTCAAGCGGATCAACGACACGCACGGCCATGAGGCGGGCGATGCGGTGCTCCGCTCCGCCGCGTCCAGGATGCGAGGCGCGCTGCGCAGCGAGGACCTCATCGGCCGGTGGGGTGGCGAGGAGTTCGTCGCCGTGCTGCCTGCCACGACCCTGTCAACTGCCGTGCAGATCGGGGAACGTCTCCGCATGGCCATCGCGGCGACGCCGACGACGCTGCCGGACAATCACTCGACGACGATCACGGTCAGCGTCGGTTGCGCGGCGACGGCACATGAGGCGGCGGACGCGTTGATCGGCCGATCGGACAAGGCCATGTATCGAGCCAAGCGGGCCCGAAACGCCGTCGTGGCCGATGCGGGTCCAGTGCTGGCACAACCAGCGTTTGGCGCGCCTCGAATCGTTGCTTCAGGCTGACGCCGACAGGTCGCGGCGGTACACCCTTCCCACGCCAACGTTCAGACCGACCCGACACGGACCCCGACCCCTCGCCGACACCCACGCCCGACCGACGGCGACGCCGACTCCCACACCCATGCACCTCCCAGCTTCGAAGGCCGATCCTCGAGCGACGGCTGCTGACGCGATCCTCTAATCTGCTGCGATCCGAACAGTTGCGTGGGCCACCGGCGGGCGGTGGCCGAGGCTGCGGCAAGCCCGCTGATCGCAGCCGCGATCGACCAGATCGATGCCGGTGAAGGAGCTACCTTGCCAGCCGAACGCCGAGCGCCGGGGACCGATCCGCCCACCGTGCTGCGCGGCGCACGGCTGATCGACGGCCGCGCCGCAGACGCGAGGACGGGCCTCGACGTCGTCGTGGAGGGCGATCGGATCACCGCGGTCGAGGCATTGGATCCTGCTCGCGGTGAACGTCCCAACGCACGGGTGATCGATGCGGCCGGCGCGACGCTCCTTCCCGGCCTGATCGACTGCCACGCCCATTACACGATCGATCCGACGGTTGAGGACGGGTTCCTTCTGTACAGGGCCGAGCGGGTCGAACAGCTCGTCCTTCGCGCGGCCGGTATGGCCCGCCGGGCGCTCGAGGCGGGCGTCACGACGGCTCGGAGCGGCGGATCCCCGGCCAACCTCGATGTCGTCCTGAGCGCGGCGATCGCCGCCGGTCAGGTTGCGGGACCGCGGCTGATGGCAGCCGGCCCAGCCCTCACCATCACCGGCGGGCACGGCTACCAATTCGGTCGGGAGGTCGACGGCGAGCTCGAGTTCATCCGGGCGGTCCGGGCGAACGTCCGCGACGGCGCCGAGGTGATCAAGGTCGTCTCCAGCGAGGCGGCAATGATCACGACGACGGTCGCGGGGGTCGAGGAGGTCAGCGCCGCCGAGCTCGAAGCCGTCGTTCGCGAAGCCCATCGGCTGCACCGGCGTGTGCTAAGTCACGCCCAGAACAGCGAGTCCGTCAGGCGATCGGCGCGTGCTGGCGTGGCCAGCGTCGAGCACGCATTCCTCGCCGACGAGGCCGCCCTCGAAACGCTCGTCGAACACGGCACGACCCTTGTCCCGACGCTCACCGTCACCGCCGTCTGGCACGACCTGGTCGACCTGTCGCCCGCTGCGCGCGCCCGCCAGGACGAGATCGAGCGTCTCCATCGACGCTCCTGCGAGACGGCCATCCGGCTCGGGGTGGAAGTCGCGACTGGCACGGATACGGGGGTTCGCGGCGTGATGCCCGAGATGGTCTGGCGGGAGGTCGTCCTGCTCCACGATCATGGCGCTTCGGCGATGCAGGCGATCCAGGCCGCCACGTCGACCGCGGCGAGACTTCTTGGGATCGAGGACGAGACCGGCACGATCGAGGCGGGCAAGCTCGCGGACCTGATCCTGGTCGACGGAGACCCGCTGCAGGACCTCAGCCGCCTCGCGCGGCCCCGGCTCGTGATGCGTGCCGGTCGACTGGTACCGCTCGGCGCGGACTGAGGGTGACCCCGAGCCTGGGATCCGAGCTGACTACCTCAGCCAGCGATGACGGCTCGCCCCGAGGTATCCGTGCCGCGCTGACTGTGTGAGCGACTGTCGAGGGCGAACAGGACAACCGCCCCCAGGCCGATCAGCGTTGCGATCTGCAGCGCCATCCCGATCCCGAGCACCGTTGCCAGGGTGGCGCCGGCCAGTGGGGCGAAGATGCTCGCACCGTTGACCAGCGCGGTGTCGATCGAGGTGAACGTGACCCCGTATGGGCGAGGGATCCGTTTCATCAGCTCGTCGAACAGCGCGAGGTCCACTCCGGCGCTGAACACGGCGGCGATCGAGGTCAACACCGCGACCAGCACCAGTTCGTTGGTCAGAGATAGCGCGGCCGGGTAGAGGGCACTCACCAGGAGCGTGGACAGGAGCACCAGCGCGCTCCCGTAGGCGATCGACACGCGTCGCCACAGCTGGTAGCCGACCAGAAGGGCGAGAGACTGGCCAGTGGCGATGATCCCGATCCAGGCGTCCGGTGCGCCGACCTCCCGGACGTAGTAAAGCGGGATCAGCGGCACCGCGAACCGCGTGCCGACGACGTACACCAGTTGCCGCGCGCTGTAGCGCAGGAACGCGGGCTCGGCCCGGACGGTCTGTACCATCTCGTGGAGACGCCCCAAGCGACCGTCCGAGTCGACCCGTGGGACGGGCACGTGCTCGGGGACCCGAAACCGGCTCGAGAACCAGTAGCTGATCAGCCCGGCGATTGAGAACCCGACGAAGATGAGCTGATAGTTGGCCGGGAACGGCAGGCGATCGAGCAGCTGGCCGATGACTGCGACCGTGATCGCGGTCGTGAGGCCCATGATTGCCCAACGGCGGCTCATGATCTCGAAGCGGCCGCGTAGCCCGGCGGCGCCATCCATGACGATCGGGAAGGAGACCATTCCGAGCGTTGACGGGACGGCGGCGATCGCCCAGACCACGAGCAGGGCCGGCACGACCACCTCGACGGGCGCCAGCAGGACGACGACCGCGGCAACGGCATACGACAGGTGGGCCACCATGCGGGAGCCGCTGTACCACGGCACGATCCGCGACTTGCCCTGCAGCAACTGGCCGACGGGGATGGCGAGCAGGAACCCGCTGACGGCGGGGATCGCGGTGAGCAGACTGACCTCGAAGGCGGACCCGCCGAGGCGGACGATGAAGACCGGCAGGAACGGCGTGACCGAGTTGATGACACCCATGGCGACCGAATCGCCGCGCATCATCCTGTAGTTGTGGATCTCGGTCGAGGGTCGCGGTCGCGGTCCCGCCGGCCGCCCCGGCAGGCCCGGGACGGTCGGTAAGGCGGGGAGGCGAGCTAGCCTCGGCGGGCGGTTCAGGCGGCTGAACAAGGACCGGTCGATCGCACATCGGCATTGTAGATTGTCGACAACCTGCCGCGACCGTCACTACAATCGGAGCGTGACACGACGGGTTGGCGACGCTGTTGTCGGGGTGCTCGAGGCGGCGTTGGTGCGGACCGTCTTCGGGATCCCGGGCATCCACACGCTCGGATTCTATGACGCACTGGCCGGCAGCTCATCCATCCGACATGTCCTGACTCGCCACGAGCAAGGGGCGGCCTTCGCGGCGGATGGATATGCGCGGATCAGAGGTGCGCCGGGGGTCTGTTCGACGACCACCGGTCCGGGCACCTTCAACACACTGGCCGCCGTGGCCGAGGCCTGGTCGGATTCGTCCCCCGTTGTCGTCCTGGCCGGCCAGATAGATGCGGCGTTCGAAGTTTCCGGTCGCGGCATCCTCCACGAGACGCCGGACCAGGGCCGCTCGTTCGAGGCGGTGACGGCGTTCGTCGGCCGTCCGCGGACCCCGGAGGCGATCCCTGTAGCGGTGGCCGACGCGCTTCGGTGCTCCATGACCGGGCGCTGGCGCCCGGCGTACGTGGAGCTGCCGACGGACCTGCTCCTGGAGCCATCTGCCGGCGACCTCCCGGCGGTCGAGCCCCCGGGTCCGGTTGAACCGGATCCGTCTGCGGTCGTCGCTGCCGCACGTGTCCTGTCCGCCGCTCGTCGCGTCGTGATCGTGCCCGGGGCCGGCGTCCAGCGGGCGCGCGCCGCGGCGGAGCTCCGGCGCCTGGCCGAGCGGCTCGACGCGCCTGTCCTGATGCCGATGACCGGCGCCGGCGCTGTGCCGGCGGACGATTTGCTGAGCGCCGGGATCCTCAACCCGGGTCGCGACGAGTGCCGTTCGTTGCTGGAGGACGCCGACGCGGTGCTCGTTGTCGGCTGCCGGCTCGACGACGTCCAGACCGGCCGGTGGACCCTGCCCCTCCCGAACCTCGTCCAGATCGATGTCCACCCTCCCGCCATCGGGCGTTCCTACCCCGTCGCGGCGGCAATCATTGGTGATGCCTGTCTCGCGCTGGACGGCCTGCTGGACGAACTTGGCCCTCCACGCGCCTCGAAGGAAGCGGACTGGGGTACCGGACGCGCGAAGGCGGCACGCGACGGCTCGCTGCGCGGCGTTGGGTCCGCAGAACTGGCGGTTCGCCAGGCCTTCCTCGCCGCCCGCGCGGCGCTCCCGCGGGACGCGATCCTGACTCACGACGCCGCCCGACTCAACTCCTGGACCGGGTACGTGTGGCCGGTGTACGAGCCCGATGGCTCGCTCTGGCCATGGGGCTCGGCCACGCTTGGGTTCGCCCTTGGTGCGGCCAACGGAGCGGCCGTCGCGGCACCGGGTCGGCGGGTCGTGGCG
>JBKKCW010000240.1:0-4615 GCA_046712485.1 Candidatus Limnocylindrales bacterium | reverse complement strand
TCCGGTCGGACCAGAGGCATCTGCCAGGTCGACGAGGTGGCTCTCGGCGGCGATCAGCACGCTCCACGCAGTGACGATCTTGGTGACCGACGCCCAACTGAAACGATGATCGACCTCACCGCTCATTGCCCGGACGCCCGACGATCCGACGACCGCGGCCGCTGCGTGCGGCACCCCCCAACCCTCGATGGCAGCGAGCGCACCTTCGAGGCGCCCGTCGGTTGTCATGGCAGCGTCACCGGTTGGCGGTAGCCTTGCGTCATGAAGTTCTTCACGTCCCGCCCGTCCAGTGTCCCCTCTCCCGCAGAAGCGCTGCGAGGCCGGTCCGGGCCAATCATGACGCCGGGTCGCCACACGGTCCTGGGGACGCCGCTCACCGGCGCGTGGCCCGAGGGCACACAGACAGCGATCTTCGGGCTGGGCTGCTTCTGGGGCCCCGAGAAGGCGTTCTGGCAGCTCCCCGGCGTGGTCGCCACGGCCGTCGGGTACGCCGGCGGCGCCACGCCAAACCCGACCTACGAGGAGACCTGCACCGGACGGACCGGTCACGCCGAGGCGGTCCTCGTCGCCTTCGATCCATCGCGGATCAGCTACGAGGAGCTGCTCAAGACCTTCTGGGAGGCCCACGACCCCACGCAGGGCATGCGCCAGGGCAACGACATGGGCACCCAGTACCGGTCGATCATCCTGACGGCGAACGACGACCAGCGTGCAGCTGCCGAAGCCTCACGCGACGCGTTTCAGGACAACCTGACGAAGGCGGGCTACGGCGCCATCACGACCGAGATCGCTCCGGCCGGCCCGTTCTTCTATGCCGAGGAGTACCACCAGCAGTACCTGGACAAGAACCCGGGGGGTTACTGTCCGAACCATTCGACCGGCGTGAAGCTGCCGGACGATCTCATTGTCACGCCGCTGCAGTACGTGGAATAGCTTGCGACCCGCACTGGCGGTAGCCGCGTCGCCGATGCCGCCTGGCCGTCCGCGGTCGCGACCTTGAAGGCAATTCTCACCACGATCGGAAGCAAGAGCGGAACGCCACGGTCGGTGCAGCTCTACGCGTTCGAGGACGGAAAGGACCTCGTGATCGTGGGTTCGTGGGGCGGCAAGCCAAAGGATCCGGCCTGGGTAGGCAACCTCCGGGCGGAGCCGCGAGTCCGGATCAAGGTCGGCCGGGAGGAACGTCAGGTCAATGCCCGAGAGGTGCAGGTCCCGGGCAAGGAACGTGACCGTCTGTGGGCGATGGTCACCGAAGCGTTCCACTACTACGCGGCGTACCAGCGAAAGACCGAGCGGATCATCCCGCTGTTCGTCCTCGAACCGGTGACCGACGACTAGGACCGGCGGTGCCGCGCGGGATGTCGTGTGTCTGGCAGTCGGCATATATGCATCGAGGCCCCGCCAAATCGGTCCTTGGACGGGATACGTGCTTGGCAGACCGCAGACGTGTCCTCTACGCCTGCCCGGGCCTCCCCCCAGCCCTTGGTGCTGTCTGCCAGGCACGGCGCGGCCGGCGGACTGGTTCCGGGCTACACGGGGGTTACGGGGCTGCCTCCCGACAGGCCGATGAACGACTCGAAGTCATCGACCGCCGTTTCCCAGTGCTCGACGGTGCTGTTGGTCACGAACTCCTCGACGCCGGCGAGCCACTTTGGTGACTCCCAACCCTCGCCGAGCACCCGGATGAGGGCGTCGATGTTGGACCAGGCCGTGATCGCGATGAGCTCGAGGCCGTCGGCCGTGAGGTGTCGTCCGATGAACAGCGCTTCGAGGCCCTCGGGTCGCCCCGTTTCCTCGGTCGCATTGCGCAGGCGAGCGAAGACCTCGGCCTCGGAGCCAGCTCGGACACGCCCTCGGCTGATGCGGATGATCACGGGTATCGGCCCCACGGAATGTGACGGTCCCTCGGACCATCAAGTGTACGCGACTGCAACAGCGAGACCGGCTTCGGTCTCTGGTCCGGCTGGGACTCGCTGCCGTATCATCTCCCCCATGATCGTCCGAGTTCTGAGCACCGAGGACAGCGTCGGTCTCGACGAACGTGGCGTCCCCTTGCAACAGCTGGTGGGACGACCCTGAGCCAGGCGTTCGAGCGAGAAGCCCTGGTCGACGCGCTGATCGAGTCCGAACCGTCATTCGCCGGCCGACGTGACGAGATCCGGGTCGTCCGCGCCCCCGGCCGGGTCAACCTGATCGGCGAGCACACGGACTACAACGAAGGGCTCGTCCTGCCCGCGGCCATCGATCTCGAGATCAGGGTGGCCTACGCGCCGACGGACGATCGGCGGGTGGATCTCACCCGGCTCGATACCGGCGAACGGGATGCATTCGACCTCGACACTCCCCGCCCCAAGGACGGGACATGGCTGGATTACGTGGCCGGCGTTGCGTGGGCGCTCGACGGGGCCGGCCAGCCCCTGACCGGGCTGCGCGGCGTGATCGCATCGACCCTGCCGCCAAACGCAGGGCTCTCGTCGTCCGCGGCAATCGAGCTCGTGACCGCCTGGGCCATGCTCGACGATGGAGCCCCGCGAATCGATCCGTTCGATCTCGCCCGTATCTGCCAGGTAGCAGAGAACCGGTACGTGGGCGTGCAGAGCGGGTTGATGGACCAGTTCGCCGAGTCGTGCGGCGTGGACGGCTCGGCGCTGCTGCTCGATTGCCGCTCTTCGGAGTGGCGGCCCATCCCGCTGCCGCCAGATCTCGTGCTCGTCGTCTGCCATACCGGCTCCGCCCGCCGCCTCGACCATTCCGAATACAACGTGCGGCGGAGCCAGTGCGAAGCGGCCGTGGCTGCCCTGTCTGCCGCGGAACCCGGGATCCGGAGCCTGCGCGACGTGACCGCGGAGCTGCTCGACCGCGAGGGTCCCCAGATGGACCCCGTGGCCGCGCGACGTGCCCGGCACGTGGTCGCCGAGAACCAGCGTGTCGAGGAGACGGTCGCCGCCCTCGCAGCCGGTGACCTCGCGGCGGTCGGCGAGCTGTTCGCCGCCAGCCACGAGTCGCTGCGCGATCTCTTCGAAGTCAGCTCGAAGGAGCTCGATGCGATGGTCGCGATCGCTCGAGCAGTTCCGGGCGTGGTCGCGGCGCGGATGACCGGCGCCGGGTTCGGTGGGTGCACGGTGAATCTCGTGCGGCCGGATGCGGTCGGGGCCCTCCGCGCGGCCGTGGAGGGCGTCTATGCCGCGCAAACGGGTCTGACCCCCCTGGTGCTGCCGGTCCGTGCAGTCGACGGAGCCGGCCGACTCGACTGACACCCGCCCGCGTCGCTCGGAACACTGTTGGGGCATGCTATGCGCCAGATGCAGTCCGCCTACCGACGTCCCCCTGCCACACCGCGCCGGAATGGGCGATCGCAACCGACGAACGCGGGGTGGCTCGCCGTCATCGTGTTCGGCTTTCTCGCGGGTCTGGGCGCGATCGGCGCCGTCACGGCGGTCGGGGTCTATGCGGGCCTGGCCTCGGACGAAGCGCTCCCTGCACCCAGCACGCTGGAGGAGTACGTCCTGCCGGAGGAGACGGTCATCCTCGACCGGCGCGGGAGCCGGGAGCTGGCACGGTTTGGCGACGCGCGTCGCGAGGTGGTCACCTTCGAGGAGATCCCACCGCTCGTCCTCGACGCCACGACCGCGATCGAGGACAAGACGTTCTGGGAAAACGCCGGCTTCGATCCGATGGCGATCGTCGCGGCAGGTTTGGATTCGTTGCGCGGCAACAGCCGCGGTGCCTCGACGATCACGCAGCAGCTTGTCCGTCAGCGGCTGCTCCCGCCCGAGCTCGTCCAGGAAAAGGGGCGAACCGCCGAGCGCAAGCTCAAGGAGATCATCCAGTCGATCAGGGTGACCCAGGAGTACGAGGGTGAGCTCGGCAAGCAGGAGATCATCACCGCCTACCTCAACCAGAACTACTACGGCAACCAGCTGTATGGGATCAAGGCGGCGGCAGACGGCTACTTTGGCGTCGAGCTCGATGAGCTGACGCCTGCCCAGGCCGCCATCCTCGCCGCACTCCCGCAGTCGCCATCCAACCTGGACCTTGTCCGCAACGCCCAGGAACGCTGCCTGGAGGAGGTCGCGGAAGGCGCCGATTGCCCCGCCGCGAGCCGGGAGCTGCGGGTCCCCGAGGAAACGCGAGTCGTGCAGCGACGGAACGCGATCCTGGACCTCCTGGCCGCCGGCCGGACGCCGATGTCCGGCGACCAGTATTCGGCCGCCGACTTCGAGGCCGCCAAGGACGACGAGGTGATCCTCGCCAGCCAGACGACGCCCCGTTGGGTCGCGCCGCACTTTGTGTGGGCGGTCCGCGACGAACTGGCCGAGCTGCTGTGCGGCGAGGGCGAAACGTCGTGCGACACCCTCAACCGGGGCGGACTGCGCGTGACCACGACGCTCGACACGGTGCTGCAGCGGACCGCCGAGAAGTGGGTCCGCGCGGCCGCCATCGTGCCCCACGCGCGCGATCCGCAACAGAGCGCGGAGAACCTCGGGTTCGAGAAGCTCGAGCCCTGGATGGAGAACCTGCGCGCCAAGGCGCTGCGCAATGGGGCGCTCGTCGCGCTCGACTACCAGACCGGCGAGCTCGTCGCCTACGTGGGCAGCGCGAGCTACTACTCGAC
>JBKKCW010000239.1:0-3303 GCA_046712485.1 Candidatus Limnocylindrales bacterium | reverse complement strand
CTGTGGAACCGCTCGCGGACCCTCGGCGTCTCGGCCCCCATGACGTTTCGAACGGCCCGCACCCCGATGTTCGCGGTCGCAATGCTCACCCTCGCTGCGTGTGGCGCGGCCGGCACGACATCGCCTGCTGGGCCCGGCGCGGGTACAACAAACCCCGATGCCCCGATCAGCACGGCCGACACCGCCGCCCCGCCACCGATCGGCAACCCGCCACCGGCCGGTGTTGGCGACTTCACGATCCCCCAACCGGGCCAGCTCGATGTCCGGGACGTTCCCGCCGAACGCATCGAGGCTGCCGTGGAAGGGCGCGCGGTGACGCTGCGGATCACGTACACGAGCGGCGTCGAGCCGTGCCACGTGCTCGACACCGTTGTGGTCACGCCAGGCGACCGCTCGTTCGCGATCACCCTGCGCGAGGGACACGGGCCGGCCGACGTCGTCTGCATCGAGATCGCCAAGCAGAAGCACACGATCGTCGAGCTCGGCGAGCTCGATCCGGGCACGTACACCATCACGGACACGGCCGGGGGCGCCGCGCCGATGCAGGTGGTGGTCAACTGAGGCTCGCGCGGTGACCGTCGTACGCTGAGGACCCAGTCCGGGCGGCTGCCGCCGGCCTGTGCGACGATCGAGCCGTGAACCCCCTCGACCTGCTCGCGGTGCTCCTCGTCATCGTGGGCCTGATCCTGGGTGCTCGCTCCGGGGCCATTCCGCAGGTCGGGGGCCTCCTCGGGGCGATCGCGGGCGGGGCACTCGCCGTACTGCTCCTCCCGGCGCTCGCCGATCCTCTCTCGGAGGTCGACCCAACCATCCGTCCCTGGCTCGTCCTCGGAGGGCTGGTCGGGGCCGTCGGTATCGGCGAGTCGATCGGCGCCGGCGGGGGCCGGTGGGTCCTCGGCGGCCTGGGCAAGGGCCTGCTGAGCAGCGCCGACCGGATCGCAGGTGCGGCGCTCGGTGCCGTCCAGGCGCTCCTGATCGTCTGGCTGGCCGGTGGTCTCCTGTCGGAGGGACCGCTCCCCAGGTTCGCCCACGCGGCCGGCAGCTCGACGGTGATCCGCACGATGACCTCCATCCTGCCGCCACCGACGGAATTCGCGGTGGAGCTACGGACCTGGCTCGATGCGTCGGGCCTGCCTGATGTGTTCATCGGCTTCGAGCCCGTCCCCGCGCCGCCCGTCGAGCGACCCGGTGACGCGGCCGCTAACGCCATCGCCGCCGGTGCCGCCGCAAGCACGGTCAAGGTCGCGGCGGCAACGTGCGGGCTCTCCTCCCTCGGCACGGGTTTCGTGGTGCGGTCGGATTACGTCCTGACCAATGCCCACGTGATCGCTGGTGCGAGCGATGCCGGTGTTCGCGTGGGGACGATCGACGGCAGGCTTTTCGACGCGATCCCGGTGCTTTTCGACCCGGACCTCGACATCGCGCTGCTCCACGTCACGAGCCTCGGTCTACGGGCCCTGCCCCTGGCCACGACCGACCCCGCTCGGGGCGCTGTGGGCGCCACGCTCGGGTTTCCCAACGGCGGCCAGCTCACCGTCCTCGCAGCCGCGGTGGCCGATCGATATTCGGCGACGGGGCGTGACATCTACGGCGAGGACCAGGTGCGCCGCGAGATCCTCGAGCTGCGCGCGGCGATCGAACGCGGCGACAGCGGCGGCCCGCTCGTGCTCGCGGACGGGACGGTGGGCGGGATCGTCTTCGCCGAAGCCCGCACAAACCCCGACGTCGGCTACGCGCTCACACCGACCGTCGTCGCCAGGGCGATCGTGCCCGGCTTCGGGCGGGGTGCGGCCGTCGACACCGGCGAGTGCGTGGACTGAGCCGGCACCTACCATGTGGCCGTGGGATCGCGTCGCGATCGACTGCTTGCTGAGACGACCGCCATCCGTTCGGTGCTGGCGAACCGGGACCTCGGACGGATCGAGGCCGGCTGGCTGGCCGCGAACGCGGGGACGTATGCCTATCTGGTCGTAACCCTGGTCGCGGCCTACCAGGCGGGCGGGGCCATCGCCGCCGGGCTGTTGGGGATCGTTCGGTACCTGCCGCCGACCCTCGTTGCGCCGTTCGCCGGCGTGCCTGCCACGAGGTGGCGACCGGACCGTGTCCTGGTGGCCGTGAACATCGGACGCACGATCGCGATCGGCCTGACCCTCGTCGTCGTGCTGCTCGGCGGGAGTCTTGCCCTGCTGTTCCTGCTGGTGGGGATCGAAGCAGGCTTTGGCGGCCTGACCCGGCCCCTGCATATGAGCGTCGTCCCGTGGCTCGCGCGCACGCCCGGCGAACTCGTCGCATCCAACATCGCCTCGAGCGCCGCGGAAGGGCTCGGGACGCTCGTCGGGCCGGCCGTCGCGGGGCTCCTGCTCGCAACATCGGGACCGGCCGGCGCACTGGCGGCGACGGTCGTCCTCATGGGCAGCGCGGTCGTCGCGATTGCCTCGCTGCGAGTGCCCATGATCCGTACCTCCGGCGTCGCTCCGGATCTCCGGGCGGGTCTGACCGCCGGTGTGCGGATCGCCCGACGAACGCCGGCGGTCCGCTTGGTCCTCCTCGACCTCTGGCTCCAGACGTTCGTGCGGGGGATGCTCACGGTCCTGCTCGTCGTCGCATCCATCGAGCGGCTCGGAATCGGCGAGCCAGGCGTCGGGGCCCTCAACGCGGCAATCGGAGCCGGTGGCTTCCTCGGGGCGCTCGTCGCGCTGAGCCTCACCAGCCGAACGCAGTTCAGCTCGACGTTCGCGCTGTCGCTCGCCATGTGGGGACTGCCGATCGCGGCGATCGGCGTCGTGGTGGACCCGTTGGTGGCCATGGGACTGCTCGCCATCGTCGGCTTGAGCAACGCGATCCTCGACGTCACCGCGTTCACCCTGCTGCAACGATCGAGCCCCAACGAGGCGAGGGTTGGCCTGATGGGTCTGCTCGACAGCGGTGCGGCGGCTTCCGCCGCGATCGGCGGCGTCCTCGCGTCCATCCTGGTCGACGTGTTCGGCGTCCAGGCCAGCCTCGTCGTCACTGGCGCGATCCTGCCGCTCGCCGCCGCGGCCACGGTGCCGGCGCTGCGACGGTCGGAGTCGGAGGCTGTGTCGTACGAAGCGCAGGCTCGGCTGCTGCGGGCCGATCCGCTGCTCGGCTTGCTGTCACTTTCGGTGGTCGAAGAGCTCGCCGCCGTGCTGGAACGTGTCGAATTCGAAGATGGCGCCACGCTGATCCGCGAAGGCGAGGGCGGCGACCACTACCTCATCGTGGCGAGCGGCGAGGTCGACGTGAGCCAGGGAGGCGAGCTGCTCCGACGCCAGGGCCCGGGCA
>JBKKCW010000238.1:0-4580 GCA_046712485.1 Candidatus Limnocylindrales bacterium | reverse complement strand
GTCGGTGATCCGCTCTGATAGGCGGCGGCTGTACCGCTCCGATCGTGTCGCTTCGGCAACGAGCTCGTCCCCGTCATTCGGGTCCGACGAGAGGAGCTTGCGGTCGCACATCACGAGCGCGACACTGTCCGGATGAAGGTGGTCCTCGAGGAGTTCGAACGTCCGGCGCAGGTTCCTCTGCCAGCGGTCGGAGTAGCCGGCGAGCAGGAGGTCGAAGGCGTCCGCCACCGGGGAACTTCACTTGGTGTCGATTCCTTTGAATTTGGCACTGCTTCAGTTTGACTTGGCGGGAGGTTCCTCTTCGGCATGCCCCCCGGCAGCGTAGGAACTCGCCCGCTCGGCGAATCGCAACCCATTTTGCCTTCCTGGCAGCGGCGGAGGCTGCGACCAACCCCAAGCCGGACGCATCGAAGGTGATCGAGCGGCGGCGAGGTTCGCCAGCCCGCCGTTTGGCAAGATTTGCGATATGGGGTTGGCGCAGCGCGTGCGCAAGCTGGGACCAGGTCGGGACGTCGCATCTCGGTACGGCGACGTAGAGACGCTCTGAGTGGACATGCGCATGCGCGTGCGGTCGGCTCCGGCTAGTAGAGTCCGGGTTGACACACCGGGGACCTGGGAGGTCGAGATGACACCCGTAGTCACGGCACCGTTGGCCGACTCGAAGGTCGACCGCTACCGGGCTGCCGAAGCGGCACTCTGGGCCCACTACGGCCTCGCGCCCACCGAGCGCGTGATCGACGTACCCGGCGCACGCCTGCGCGTCGTCGAGCACGGTGCCGGCGAGCCCGTGCTGTACATCGGCGGGACGGGCGGCACCGGGCCGTACTGGGCGCCGCTCGTGCGCGAGCTGCCCAACGTCCGCTCGCTGATGCTGGACCGGCCCGGCTGGGGCCTCAGCACCCCCGTCGACTACTCGCGTCAGCCGTACGGGCCATTCGTCGCTGACCTCATGCGCGACACGCTGGACGCCCTTGGTGTCGAGCGGGCGCACGTCGTCGGGGCGTCGATCGGGGGGCTGTGGGCCCTCCGTTTCGCCCAGCGTCACCCGTCGCGCGCCGGCCACATCGTGCTCCTTGGCGCCGGTCCGATCGTGGAGGCGAAGTCTCTGCCGGTTCCGTCGTTCCTCCGGCTGCTGTCGACGCCCGTGGGCGCACTGATCGTGCGACTTCCGCAGAAGGCGGATCGCGTGCGGTCGATCCTCAGCGGACTCGGCCACGGCCTCAGTCTCGACGCCGGCCGGATCCCTGAAGTGTTCGTCGACTGGAGGGTCTCGTTCGAGAACGAGATCGGCGCGATGCGCCACGAGCGCGGGATGGTCCGCGCGCTGGTCAAGGGTCGCGACTTCCGACCGGGCGTCCGCTTCGACGGCGCCGAACTGCGGTCGATCACCCATCCTGTTCTGATGGTGTGGGGAGGCGCGGACGCCAGCGCCGATCCTGAGATCTATCGGCGCGCGATCTCGACTCTTCCGGGCGGATCGTTCCAGCTGGTCGTGGGTGCCGGTCACATGCCCTGGCTCGATGATCCTTCGGGTGTGGGCACGACGGTCCGGGAGTTTCTCGCGTCGCCCGGTTGAACTCCAGCAATACGGAGGGTCGTGCATGGCCTCGATCAAACGCCGCCGGCTCGACGAGCCAGATGAACGCCGGCCGTTCGAGAAGGGTGTCGGAGAGCTAACACGGCTCGGGACGCTGACGATCGGCCGCGCGTTGCTCGAGCCCGGCTGGCGCTGGTCGACGAGCCTCGGCTCGGTGATGGGCACGCCGTCCTGCCCGATCCACCACACGCAGCTCCTGGTCACCGGGCGGATCGCCTTGCAGATGGACGACGGCGAGCTCATGGAGATGGAACCCAACGACATGTTCGACGTGCCGCCCGGGCACGACGCGTGGGTGATCGGCGATGCGCCGGTGATCCTCCTGGACTTCGCCGGCAACATCGGCTCGATGGGACTGCCGTACGACCCCGAGCGGATCGTAACCACGCTGGTGATGACCGACATCGTCGATTCCACGAGGATCGCGTCGGCCATGGGCGATCGCCGGTGGAAGCAACTGCTCGCGAGCCACAATCGGGTCGTGCGGAGTCAGCTCGACCGGTTCCACGGCAACGAGGGCCAGACCACCGGCGACGGCTTCCTCGCCACGTTCGCGAGCGCGCTTGCGGCTGTGCGGTGTGGAGTCGCGATCGCGGACTCCGTGCGGGAAATCGGGCTCGAGGTCCGGGTGGGCGTCCACACCGGCGAGATCGAGGTGGCGCCGGGCGAGCTCCGGGGGATCGCGATCCACGCGACCGCCCGGATCATGGCCCTCGGCAGCTCGTCCGAGGTCGTTGTCTCGTCGGTGACACGCGGGCTGGTTGAGGGCAGTGAGCTCGCGTTCGCCGAGCATGAGCGCCATCACCTCAAGGGCCTCGACCGGCCGATCGAGCTGTTCCGCGTCCTCCGCAAAGTAGAAGGCCTCGGCTAGTCGGCCCCCGCGATCTCGCCCAGCAGGCGGCTCGATCCGCTGTTCGCCTGGACGAAACCCGCGGTCCTCGATCGACCCTCTCGAGGATTGCGCCGCGCTATTGGAGGCGCCATTACGCGCCCCGACCAGCACCTCATCAGGACCGGGACTGGCTCTTCGCGGAGTCGCTACAGAGAACCCCATGAGCCTTCTCTTCGAACCAGGCCGATCACCGCTGTCCGTCATCGGATGAGCCACCGGGCGCCATCGACGTCGATCCTTACCGAGCCGAAACCGGAAGTGGATCGGGCGCGCTTCGCAGAGAGCCCAAGGCGCGGGCACATCCTCCCGTGACGGGAGTCTAGCCCGCTAGCGGCGCAACGAGATCATGTGGACCTCGATCCCACGCCCTCACAGCAGCGGTTGCCTGCCATAGATCCCTCAGTCGATGACGAGGCCGCAGCCATCAGCCGATACGATCAGGTCATAGTGTTAAGCCCGCACCCAGCACAACGGCTCGCATCTTGGACACGCAACCTGGCGCGCCGCCGGTCAACCTTGGGTCCATGCCCCGATGTGATCCGGAACGCATCTACGTCGCCCGCAGGGTCGCCACCGACCGCCAACTGGTCGACATGTAACGCCTGGACGCGCTCGAGGCCGAGCATTGGGTTGCCCGCTGCGAGCGCGGCAGAAGCTGCAAAGGCGGCTTCCCGCGACCCGGACTCGCCCGGCACCACGGGGCTCCGCAATCTTGCTGGTCGGGCCGAGCTCTTCACCCGCCGCCACGTCCACCGGCCCTGGCCGTCCACACAGAAGCGACAAAGTCCTTGACGCTGTACCGCGGGAGGACGACGATAGCCCGACCTCACAGACGCACGCACATGGAGGTTCGTCATGGCCTGGCGGTTGGACGGCACCTACTTCGAGAACTGCAATTGTGAGGTGGCCTGCCCGTGCACGGCCTCCGCCTTCTCGGCTCCCGCGGATTACGAGCGATGCCAGTTCCTCATGGCCTTCCACGTCGACTCGGGCAAGGTCGACGACGTGGACGTCAGCGGGCTTACCGTGGCCGTCGTTGGCGATACGCCTGGGGTGATGGTCGAGGGGAACTGGCGGGTGGGGCTGTTAATGGATGCCCAAGCCTCCGAGCAGCAAGCCACGAAGCTGGCCGGCGTGTTCTCTGGGCAGCAGGGCGGTCCGATGGGTGCGCTCGCCCCATTGATCAGCGAGATGCTGGGGATCGAGAAGATGCCGATCGAGTACAGCGGCCAGGGGCGCCGTCACCGCGTGAAGATCGGTGAGGACGTGGAAATCGTGGTCGAGGACGTGACCTCTCCGCTCAATGCGGAAGCCGAGCCACCGAAACTGGTCGGCGGGGGCCACCCTGCGAACTCGACGCTGACCGTCGCTCGGGCCACATCCTCCCGGATCGCAGCCTTCGGCCTCGAGATGTCCAATGAGGGGAAGAGCGGCTTCTCAGCGCCCTTTTCGTGGGCCGGGTAGCCGGCGCACGGACCCTCTGGCGTCTCACGCCACAGGCGGCGATACTCCTCATCGCCGCCGCCTTGGCTTGGGTCGTGATCCTCGCTTGGTCCCCCCTTGGCGGGGCGATGGAGGGCAGGATGGAGTTCGTCTTGCCGACCTTCCTGATCACGTGGACGGTGATGATGGCCGCGATGATGCTGCCGTCCGTGGCGCCCGTCGCCTCGCTCTACTCGCGTTCGATCTCGGAGCGTCGCGCGCTTCGACTCTCTTCGTTCACGGGCGGCTATCTCGTTGTCTGGGCCTCTGCCGGCGTACTGGCCTTCGCACTCGGCGCGTTCATCGGTGGGCTCGCTGACACGAACCCGTCTCTCGCGACCGCCGCCGGTGTCGGCGCCTACCTGGTCTGCGGCCTGTACCAACTCTCGCCCCTCAAATACCGCTGCCTGCAGCACTGCCGCTCTCCGCTGTCGCTCGTCGTCAAGTACGGTTCCTACCGAGGCTCGCTGCGGGACTTCCGGGTCGGCCTTCATCACGGCGGGTACTGTCTGGGGTGCTGTTGGTCGCTGATGGTCGTGCTCATCGCCCTTGGCGCGATGAGCATCGTCCCGATGGTCGTCCTCGCCGCCGTCGTCCTCACAGAGAAGT
>JBKKCW010000237.1:0-19928 GCA_046712485.1 Candidatus Limnocylindrales bacterium | reverse complement strand
CGCCGTCGATGATGTAGACCGTGGCGTTCGCGGTTTGGACGTTGCCGCAGACGACCATGGACGTGCCGTTCACGGTGAAGCTTTCGCCGCTGCCCGTGATGGTCAGGTCCCCGCCCTGGAGTGTCTTGTGCGTTCCGGCAAGTGTTGCGGGGGTCAACCGGCCGGGGACGACGTGGTACGTCAGGACGGTCGTGAGCAGGCCGGTTGGATCAGCCATTGCGCCATCGAGTGTCGCCTTGTCCATCGAACTGAAGGCGTCGTTCGTCGGGGCGAAGACCGTGATGTCCTCCGATGAATTGAGGGTGTCGCCAAGGCCGGCGGCCGTAACGGCGGTGACGAGGGTGGAGAGAACCGGGTTGTTGGAGGCAGCCGTCGCCACTGGGTCAGCGGCCATGCCGGAGAAGCTGCCGGCGCCCGAGGTCGGAACGGCCGAACAAGCCGCACCGAAGGGCTTTTCGCCAGCCATGTCCGCACTGGCCGACGGAGCAGCTGCCGAGGGAGCCGTCGTCGGAGCCGTCGAGGCTCCTGGGCCCGAGCACGCCCCCGCGAAAGCGGCGACCAGGATGAGGCCCGCGAGGGCCATGGTGGGTTTGCGAGTGGTCACTTGATTCTCCTTGTTGGTGGGCCATGACCCCTCTGGGACGTCACATGCCCGTTGATTGAATGAACCGCCCAGCGCATCTGCCCGGGCGACGTATGTGTCCGGTGGGTCAGGTCACCGTCACGACCACGGAGTGCCAACCGGTGGCCCCATTTGGAAAGGGCTCCGCTCGGACCTCCGGCTGGACCTCGCCGAGGCCGTCAGTGGCTCGCACCTCCAGGGCGTGGTTACCGCTCGTCGCGTCCCACTCGAAGACCCACTGGCGCCAGGTGTCGATCGTGTCGACGTCGGCCAGGCGTGCCTCGGTCCAGGCTCCTCGGTCGATCCTCACCTCGACTCGTGCGATCCCGCGACGCTGCGCCCAGGCGACCCCGCCGATGGCGACCTTGCCGGCCGGGAGGCGCGCCAGCGGCTTGGGCGTGTCGAAGCGCGACATGGTCTTGATCGGGGCCTCCTTCGACCAGCCGCGCTCGACCCAGTACGGGTCGTACGCGTCGAACCTCGTGAGTTCGAGCTCGACAAGCCACTTCGTCGCGGACACGTAGCCATAGAGGCCGGGGACGATCATCCGGACCGGGTAGCCGTGCGCCGCCGGGAGGGGCTCCCCGTTCATGCCCACCGCAAGCATCGCGTCGCGCCCATCGAGGGCGACTGCGGTCGGCGTGCCAATCGTCATGCCGTCGACGGTGCGAGATACGATCTGGTCGGCCCCTGCCTGGACTCCGGCCGCGTCGAGGAGATCCGCCAGGCGGACCCCGATCCAGCGGGCGTTGCCGACGTATTCGCCGCCAACCTGATTGGAAACGCAGGCGAGGGTGATGTCGCGCTCGATCGTCGGGTACTCGAGCAGCTCGGCCAGGGTGAGCGTGACTTCACGATCGACCATGCCATGGATCCGGAGGCGCCACGCATCGGCCGCGATGACCGGGACCTGGAGAGCGGTATCAACGCGGTAGAACTCGTCGTTCGATGTGATGAAGGAGGAGATTCCGTCGATCCCGAGGTCGGCGCCGGCGGGGATGACACCCGCGGGTTCCAGAGGCGAGGGGATCAGCGGACTCGCCGCGTCGAGTGCACCGAGCGATCGGCGTCCGGCGATGAAGGCCCCGAGACCGCCCGACGAGGCGATCAGCACCCCGACCGCGGCGCTGGCAACCACGAAGCGCCGGCGGGAGACGTCACGCTCATGATGGTTGGCTGCTTCGGTTTCGGCGGCAGCGCGGTCTGCCTGGCCGGACAGCTGTCGGGTAAGCAGCACGAGGACGGCGATCCCGACCACCGCACCGGCCAGTGCCGGCACGCCGCTGATGGGCGAGCCTCCCGGCCGCAACAATGCGGCGACCGCACCAATGCCTCCGATTCCGCCGACTGCCGCCATAGCCAGTCGCGGCCGTCGAGCTGCCAGCAGGCCGATTCCGATCGCTGCGACAGCCAGAACTGCCACGATCCCGCCGAGCAGCACGATCTTGTCGTTCTGGCCGAAGGATCGGATGGCGAACGACTTGAGCCACTCCGGAGTCAGATCAATGAAGGCGCTTCCGACGGCGAGCAGTGGCGAGGCAGCCGGCGCCACGATGACGGCGACCAGGTGACCGATCGATACGGCCGTGGCAGCGGCGAGAATGCCACTCGCGGCCGAAGCCGCCGACTGGGCGGCTCGGCTGGATGGTCGAAGGGGCTGCGGACGCGCGGTCAGAGGTGTAAGACGCACGACCCGGTATTCGCACGACCCGTCGATCAGGATGGGTCAAGGCACGATCGCAACGCGTCTGCAAGGTGGTACCGCCCCCGTTGCGTGCCTTGGGCCAACCCGCTGCCGGCGCTCGATTCCGTTGCCTGGTTGGTTTTCAGGGTAACCGACGCGCAAAATAAAGCCGGAGGCCCATCTCTCGAGACTAGCCTCCGGCTGCGCTGCGTTTCTGGCCGGGTCAGGAGATGCTCCTGACTATTCGCCCACAGCCTTGGTCGGATTGCATGCGATGCCAGGGTTCAGCCCGATCGAGGTGAGGAAATCCCTGGTGAATCCCGGTCCTGACTTTGGGATCTGTCCCCAGGACTGGGCGTGGCCCGCAGTCGGACTGTAGTCCGGGCTGGCCTCGAACTGATCGTCCTCCTGTCCTGAGAACGCACACGCCGATCGGCCGTGCAGCTCGTGGTGCTCGTCCCACTCCTCGGTATTCGTCCAGAGCGGCTTGCCGTTCCCGGTGACCTCACCGGCGAACACGGCACCGGCACTCAGACTCAGGACTACGGCTGCGACGGAGACCGCAATCCCCAGGTTTCTCGTGAGTCGACGCGCCATCAGGTACCTCCACCCGCCGAGGTCGGTCTCGCCATTGGAAGTACAGCACCAGTCAGGCGACCGGACATAGGGACTGTGCCGTGGGCCCACCCCCGGTGTGAGTGCCCTCCACCTCGATCGAACGACGAGTATCGACCTCGTCCTGGCAGGGCTGCTATACCGCATCGAATGGATGTGGTGACAATTGGCACCGGCTGCTCGGCTGATGGAGGCGATGCGCGTCTCAGCGCACCCCGTGATCTCGACACGCTGATCCTTCGAGTCATGCCCGTCAGGCATGGCTCCCAGACTTTGGCCGGTTGTAGACGGCCAGTGGCAGCGCATCTATCATCGCGGCTGGTCAAGTCCGCAGCGACATGGCTTCGTGGGCGGATCGCCGTGAGGAGGGCGAGATGGTGCGAGGATCCAGGCCGGTCTTACTAGGGGTCGCCATCGTGCTCGCGCTCGGGGCGTGCACGAGTTCAGGTGGGGGCAGTGCAGCACCGCCGGCAAGCGCCGATTCGCCGGCCAGCGCCGCTCCGGCCGCCAGCGCCGGCGAACCCAGTGCAGCAGCTGCCGACATCTGCACCGCTCCGCCGAAGCACGAAGGCACAACGCTCACCTTCGCCTCCTATGGTGGCGTCTACCAGGAGGCGCAGCGCGAAGGCTGGCTGAAGCCATACAGCGCGCTGACCGGGGTCGAGTTCCAGGAATCCGAGGAGTCCTCCAACGCCACGATCAAGGCCCAGGTCGAGTCGGGCAACGTCGAATGGGACGTCGTGGACGTCGGCAACGACTTCGGCCTCGACGGAAACGCCGACCTGCTCGAGGAGCTCGACTACACGCTGATCAAGCAGGACGAGATCCTCGATGGGTTCGCGACGAAGTACCGGGTGGGCGACATCACGTACGGCGTCGTGCTCGGCTACAACACCGACAAGACCGCCGGCAAGGCCCCGGAGGGCTGGGCGGACTTCTTCGACACCGCGAAATTCCCCGGCAAGCGTGGCCTGTGGAAGTACTCGACTGGCGGCGTGCTCGAATTCGCGCTGATGGCCGACGGCGTCAAGCCCGCCGACCTCTACCCGCTCGACATCCCCCGGGCGATCGCGAAGCTGGACACCATCAAGGACGACATCGTGTGGTGGGAGTCTGGCGCCCAGAGCCAGGAGCTGATCGGCTCCGGCGAGGTCGCGATGGCGATGATTTGGAACGGCCGCGCCTACTCGGCCAAGCACACCGACAACAAGCCGGTCGAGATCCAGTGGAACCAGCAGATCCTGACCGCCGACTACTTCGTGGTGCCGAAGGGCACGCCGAACAAGCAGGTCGCCATGGAGTTCATCGCCTGGGCCACGTGCGCCAACAACAACGCCGCGGTCTCGGAGAAGATCCCGTACGGCCCCACGAACAAGAATTCGAAGCCGAACGAAGCCGTGATTGCGGATCTCGCGGTGACCAACGCCGACGAGAACACAGCGTACTTCGACGACGCCTACCTCATCGACAACTTCGACGCGATCGACGGGGCGTTCCAGGCCTGGGTCACGCAGTGACGTAGGAGGACGGCGAGGCCACCACGGCCCATGCTGCTCCTGCGACCGATGTTCGGACGAGCGGGCCGCCCACGCGGCGGCCCGCTCGTCAACCGCTGGGCCGCGCTCGCGATACCGGTGCTCGTGTTCCTGCTCGTGTGCTTCCTCGCCCCGCTCGTGATCATGGCAATGCGCAGCGTCACCGACCTGCCGGCGGCGTCCGAGGGCGACCCGCTCGCGAATTTCAAGCGGTTCTTCGAGGGCGAGGCGAACCTTCGCGTCCTCGGCAACACGTTCTTCATCGCCGGGCTCTCGACGCTTGCTTGCCTCGTCATCGGGTACCCGTACGCCTACCTGATGCGACTCGCGACCCCGCGCTGGGCGGGCCTGCTGCTGATCGCGGTTCTCGTCCCGTTCTGGTCGAGCCTGCTGGTGAGGACCTACGCGTGGCAGGTGATCCTGCGCGACACCGGGTTGATCAACTCCACGCTCCGCGGTTGGGGCCTCATCGACCAGCCGCTCGACCTCTACCAGACGACAACGGGCGTGCTGCTCGGCATGACCCAGATCCTGCTGCCGTTCATGGTCTTGCCGCTGTTCACGACGATGGCGCGCATCGATCCCGAGCTCACCAGGGCCGCCGCCAACCTTGGCGCATCGCCGACACGGGCCTTCTTGCGCGTCTTCCTCCCGCTCTCGATCCCTGGCGTGCTGGCGGGTTCGTTGCTCGTGTTCGTCCTGGCGCTCGGGTTCTACATCACCCCGGCGCTCCTTGGCTCACCGAGCGATACCATGCTCAGCGCCTTCATCGCGCCCCGCGTGCAGCAGCAGCTCGACTGGGGGCTCGCGAGCGCGATGGCCATGGTGCTCATCGGTGTGACCCTTGTCGTGCTGTTCCTGGCGTCGCGTGTCATCCGGGTCCGCGACGTGTTCGGCGCGCTGGACGCGGAGTAGGGATGGGCGAGGCCGGGTCCTGGCGCACGCCCCACCGGCTGGCACTGCTCGCGCTCGGAATCGCGACGGTGCTCTTCCTGGTGGGCCCGATGCTCGTGGTCATCCCGATGAGCTTCACCGGGGCGAAGATCCTGTCCTGGCCGCCCGAGGGCTTCTCGCTCCAGTGGTACGCCAAGATGCTCGATGACCCGCAGTGGTCGCGTGGCTTCGTGAACTCGATGCAGGTCGCGGTGTTGACCGCGCTCTTGTCGACGGTCCTGGGCACGCTCGCGGCGCTCGGCATCGTACGCGGCCGGTTCCCTGGCAAGAGCCTCGCGAACGCGCTGATCCTGAGCCCGCTGATCGTACCCGTCATCATCATCGCGATCGGCTTCTTCGCGTTCTACTCGATCACCCGGCTCACGGGTTCGCTGCTCGGGCTCGTTCTAGCCCACACGGCACTGGCCGTGCCCTTCGTGATCATCAACGTCGGGACCGTGCTGCGGACGATGGACCTTAACCTCGAGATGGCGGCGGCCAGCCTGGGGGCGAACCCGGTCCGAACGTTCTGGCGCGTGACGTTCCCGATCATCCTGCCGGGCGTCTTCACCGGGGCACTGTTCGCATTCATCACGTCCTGGGACGAGGTCATCGTCTCGATCTTCATGACCAGCACCAGATTCCGGACGCTGCCGGTCGAGATGTGGGAGCAGGTACGCCAGGTTGTCGATCCCACGGTCGCGGCGGTGGCCACGGTGGTGATGGTCGTCACGACCACGACGCTGTTCTTCGTATTCGTCGCCCGTCGCCGTGCTGTGATCCGCTGATGGAGGAGCCCGTGGGCAGCGCGCAGGGATTGTCCTCTCCGGAGGGCAGCCCAACGGCGCCCGCGCTCGTGCTGGATGCCCTCCGCAAGCGCTTCGGCGACTTCACCGCGGTCGACGGCGTTAGCCTCGAGGTGCCGCGTGGGGAGTTCGTCACGCTGCTGGGACCCTCTGGTTCGGGCAAGACCACGACCCTCAGGATGATCGCGGGGTTCTTGACCCCGGACGAGGGCTCGATCCGGATCGCCGGCGACGAGATGACCCGGGTGCCTGCACATCGCCGCGATGTCGGGATGGTGTTCCAGAACTACGCCCTGTTCCCGCACATGACTGCGGCCCAGAACATCGCCTTTCCGCTGCAGATGCGCAACGTGCCACGCGGCGAACAGAGGCAGCGGGTCGGGGAGGTGCTGGATCTCGTCAAGCTCGCGACGTTCGGCGAGCGCTATCCGCGCCAGCTGTCGGGCGGGCAGCAGCAGCGCATCGCGCTCGCCCGAGCCATCGTGTTCCGGCCGCGGCTGCTGCTGATGGACGAGCCTCTCGGTGCTCTCGACAAGAAGCTGCGCGAGTCGCTTCAGCTGGAGATCATGCGCATCAGCCGTCAGCTGGGCGCGACCGTCATCTACGTGACGCACGACCAGGAAGAGGCTCTGGTCATGAGCGACCGGATCGCGATCTTCGACAAGGGCCGGATCGAGCAGCTCGGCACCGGCGAGGACCTGTACGAACGGCCCACGTCCGTGTTCGTGGCCGATTTCGTCGGCGAATCGAACATGCTGCGCGGTCGCCTCGAACGGGACGGCGACGGAACGTGGCTGAAGCGTGGAACGTGGCGCTGGCGGGTCGATCCGATCGTCCCCGGCACGCCGGGGCTGGGCGACGGCGAACCAGCCGCGCTCGTCGTCCGGCCCGAGCATCTGCGCGTCGTCGCAGTCGACGCACCGCGGGACGGCGCGAACACGGTTGAGGCCGCCGTGACCGAGGTGCTGTACCTCGGCCCCACACGCAAGATCGAGCTCGCCTTGCCTGACGGCGTTGCGGCGGTCGTTCGTGAACCGGCCGGCACCGCAGGCGACTGGCGGCCGGGAGATCAGGTTCGCCTCGAATGGTCCGTGGGCAGAGCCGTGGTCGTGCCGGATCCGGCGGTCGGCAGCGCGTCGACGGCGGCAACGGATGCCACGTCCGCACCGATCGATCCCGCTGCGCCGGCCTCGTCCGGATAGGCGAGGAATGCCGCGCTACGCGCCCCAGGACTCGCTTCAGAGCCCGCGGTTCACGGGCCCATCGACGTTCGCCCGTCTGCCGCTGGTCCACGACCTCACCGACGTCGATCTGGCGATCGTCGGCGTCCCGTTCGACACGGGCGTCACGTACCGGGTTGGCGGTCGGTTCGGGCCCAACGCGATCCGCGCGGCGTCCGTGATGCTCCGGCCGTACAACACGAACCTGGACGTGAGCCCGTTCGAAATCCTGTCGTGCGTCGATTTCGGGGACGTGGCAATCGTGCCCGGCTACATCGAGCGGAGCTACGACGCGATCGAACAGGCAGTGGCTCCCATCGTGGAGGCGGGCGTCGTCCCGCTGCTCATCGGCGGAGACCACGCTTGCACTCTGCCGCACCTGCGGGCCACGCGCTCCCGCGGGCCGGTCGCGGTCATCGACTTCGATGCGCATACAGACGCCTGGGACAGCTACTTCGGGGAGAAGTACAACCACGGGACGTGGATGCGCCGGGCCATCGAGGAGGGTCTCGTCGACGTGGCGCATTCGATCGAGGTCGGCCTTCGCGGTTCGATTTACGCGGCAGGTGACTGGACGGGGCTGCGCTCCGAGCTGGGGCTTGACTATGTGACGACCGAGGAGGTGTTCGATCTCGGCCCCGAGGCCGTGGCGGCGCGGATCCTGGCGCGGGTCGGCGACAGACCCGCGTTTCTGACGTTCGACATCGACGTGGTGGATCCCGCGCATGCCCCGGGCACCGGCACGCCCGAGGCAGGTGGCCCGTCGGCCCGAGACATGCTCGCCATCGTCCGACGACTCACCGGGGTTGGGTTCGTCGGCTTCGACGTCGTGGAGGTGATCCCGGCCCATGACCCTGCCGGTCAGACCGCGACACTCGCGGCCAACCTCGCCTACGAGATGCTGTCGCTCGTCGCGCTCGAGCGCCGCGACCGCCCGGCCGGCGTCAGTCGCGCGCCTGGATGATCCGGATCATGTTCCCGGCCGGCAAGAGCGCGGCCATGGCTCCAGCCTGACAAAGTTCCCCATAACCGCACGTACAGACAAGCTACGGAGCGCCAGGGCCCTCATCGGGCGGGAGCGGCCCAGAATCCACGCTCAGCCCGGGTCGAATCGCCGGCCAGCGACGCCCGAATCGGCCTTCCATGCCGGGTAACGATCCACAGCTGCCGATATTGCGCCGGTGGGCGGTCAGCGGGGCCAGTGACAGCATCGTGTTCGAAAACCCACCAACCGCCTGCGCCGTCGAATCATCGTCGTACACTCACCGCTCCGCTGGAGGGCTGAGTCGGTGGCTGTCGGTCGGCGAGGGATCGCGTCGGTCCTGATCGTCGCGCTCCTCGCCTCCGTCGCGTCGGTTGCAACCGTCGTCGGGCGCCTCACGAACCCGACGAGCGGGTCGGTGATCGTGACGTCGGGCCAGTCGTTCACCGGGGAGGGCGTCACCGTCCAGGTGCTCCCGGGCGCCATCACCCCACTTCGCACTGGCGATGTGGTCGTCGCGATGGCAGGCCGTGCAACGACCGACTGGGCGGAGACGTGGCTTGCCCCGGTGGCCTCCCTCCCGCCGTTCGGCGCCGCCGTTCCCTTCGAGATTGTTCGGGGGGGCGAAACGATGGCCCTCGACGTTCCAGCCATCGCCTACCCGACCGACGTCATCTGGGGGTCGCTCGGCACGCTGGCGTTCGTGATGGCGATGGTGGCCATTGGCGCCGTCGTGTTCGCGCTCAGGCCAACCGTTCCGGCAGCGGGCGCGCTCCTGCTGGCAGGCGTCGGCGCCGCCGGCAGCACATTGCCGTACCTGCTCGGACAGGATCCGCTCGACCTGACCAACGGCCGGTTCACCGTTGGGTACCTGACGACCGGGTTCGTCTACCTGCTGCTCTGGGCGGGGCTCATCGACTTTGCCCTGGTCTTTCCGCGACCCGTCCGCGTCGTGCGGGATCGCCCATGGCTTCGTGCCGTTCCGTACCTCGGCATCTACGCCGGGTTTGCCGTAGTCCTCGGCGCCGCGAAGCTGGCCGCGCCCACCACGCTTGCCTGGCTGGGCATTTGGGGCCCGGCGTCGTTGCTGCCCACAATCGTGGCCTTCGTTGCGACCCCGCTGATCCTCCTGTTCCGCTGGCGGTATGACTCGCAGGACGACCGGGCCGTGTTGCGCGGGTTCGCGCTCGTCACGGCCTTCATCGTGGTGGCCGATTTCGTTGTCTGGGTGATCCCCGAGGCGCTCGGCGGCCAACCGTTGATCCCGTGGTCGATCGCTGGCGTGCTCGGTCTGCCGTTCCCGATCCTGATCGCCGTCTCGATAGTTCGTCATCGGGCGTTCGACATCGCTGTGGCCGTCCGCCGCTCACTCGTGTACGGCGGGCTGACCGTCGTCGTGCTCCTGACGTATGCCGCCACGGCAAGCGTTCTGGGCGCGGTGCTGGGCGGAGCCGGCGCCTTCGCATCGTCACTCCTCGCGACCGGTCTGGCGGCACTCCTGGCTCTTCCCCTGCGCGATTGGCTCCAGCGCACGGTGACCCGTCTGCTGTACGGGGACCGCGAGCAGCCGGTTCGCGCGATCCGGCGGCTCGGCGAACGCCTCGAGCTGAGCGTGGACCCGGCGACGATGCCCCGGATCGTTGTCGACACCGTCGCAGACGCCCTGCGGCTGCCATATGTCGCACTCGAGCTCGGTCTGCCGCCTTCGGCGCGGGTCGTGGCCGAACGCGGCGTCGCGCCTCCCGCGGTCACGGCGCGCCAACTCACGTTCCAGGGTCGCCGGATGGGGCGGCTGCTCGTCGGGCAACGCGGCCCGGCCGATCCCCTGACGCCGTCCGATCTGGAGCTTCTCGACGACCTCTGCCGACAGGTGGGCGTCGCGGCCCACGCCGCCCTGCTGACCGAGGATCTTCGTGCGTCGCGAGAGCGGATCGTCACGACGCGGGAGGAGGAGCGCCGCCGGCTGCGTCGTGACCTCCATGACGGGCTGGGACCGGCCATGGCTGGGATCGGCATGCGCGCGGGCGCGGCCGAGGAGCTGCTCGAGACTGACCCGGAAGCCGCCCGGCGCCAGCTCGCCGAACTCCAGACCGAGGCGTCGGCGGCGGTCGCCGAGATCCGCCGGCTCGTCGACGGCCTCAGGCCGCCGTCCATCGATGAGGTCGGTCTGCTCGGGGCGCTTCGCCTGGCCGCCGACCGGCTCGAGGGCCCGGGCGCTCCTGACGTATCGATCCAATCATCGGGTGCCCTGCCCGTGCTGCCAGCGGCCGTCGAGGTGGCGGCGTACCGGATCGGCACGGAGGCTCTGACCAACGCCGTCAGGCACGCCGCCGCCGCGACCTGCTCCGTGCGGCTGATCAGCGGTGACGATCTCACCGTGGTGATCGAGGACGACGGGCTTGGTCTGCCAAACGTGCCGCGACCCGGCGTCGGGCTCGCGTCAATGCACGAGCGGGCCGCGGAGCTGGGCGGTGACGTCCGGATCGAGCCGCGGCCAGGTGGTGGGACGCGCGTGGTCGCACACCTCCCGCTCTCTGTCGCACCGGGTCCCGCGCAGTCGTGAGCAGCGACCCCATCCGCATCGTCATCGCCGACGATCACGATGGGTTCCGCTCCGGGCTCGCGGCGCTGCTAGCGGCCCAGCCGGCGTTCGAGCTCGTCGGCCAGGCAACCGACGGCTCCGAAGCGGTCGAACTGGCGCTGGCGCTCCAGCCGGACGTCGTGCTCATGGACCTGGCAATGCCGGGCCTCGACGGTGTCAGTGCCGCGCGGCTGATTGCTGAGACGAGCCCCCACATCGCCGTCCTGGTGCTCACGATGGCCGACGACGACGTTGCCGTGTTCGACGCGCTGCGCGCGGGTGCCCGGGGTTACCTGCTCAAGGGCGCGGACCGTGGCGAGTTGAGCCGAGCGATCCAGGCGGTCGCCGCCGGCGAAGCGATCTTTGGCCCCGATGTGGCGCGGCGCCTGATGCAATTCTTTGCCGCATCACCGGCGGTGCAAACGACGGCGTTTCCCGAGCTGAGCGAGCGGGAGCGGGAGATCCTCGAGCTTATCGCCCGTGGCCTCTCCAACCAGCAGATCGTCGATCGCCTGGTTATCTCGCCAAAGACGGTCCGCAACCACGTCTCGAACATCTTCGGCAAGATGCAGGTTCGCGATCGGGCCGAAGCGGTCGTGCGAGCCCGCGAGGCGGGTCTGGGGGGCGAGCGTTCAGCCGGTCGCTAGCGGCGATCCCGAGGAGATCGGGACCAGTGCCTCATGACGCCGGGACGGGACGGCATCTACGGTCGGGTGACAGGCAGGCGCTTCGCCCTGCCGCCGCTGGAGACCTCTGAATGCCCACACGTTCGGCGCTGCGGACCGCCCTCGCCCTCGTCGCCATGGCGTTCGCCGCCTGCATTGTCGTCCAGGTGTTCCTGGCCGGTCTTGGTGTCTTCGACGGGCCCGCTGCGTTCATCACGCATCGGAACTTCGGCTATCTCATTGGCTGGTTGACCGTGGTGATGCTCATCCTGGCGGTGGCCGGTCGGACCGGTCGACGCTTGATCGGGCTCGCGGCACTGACGCTCGTCCAGATGGCGCTCCAGTCGGTCTTCGTGCTCCTCCGCGAGGATGCGCCGGCGGTCGCCGCGCTCCATCCGGTCAACGGCGTCCTGCTCCTGCTCGTCACGGTGGTCATCGCACGGTCGGCGTGGATCGGTCGGTCCCTGGCCTCCCCGGTGGCAGAGCCCATGAAGGCCACGGAACGAGGACTGGCATCGTGACGTCGGTGGGCGCCGCCGCGACGCAAACCGCAGACACCACGGCTGAGGCGATGAGCGATCTGCGGGCCGCGTGGCTGGGTGAGGCCGGGGCGGTCGCCGGCGTCGCGGGCCTCGTCACGCTCGGGTTGATGTTCGCCATCGAGGTCCCGAACGGCGGGCCGTACCGGTTCGGCACGGCCAACGACCTGTGTGGCGCCGCGTTCAGTGCGTTGTTCATCCCGGTAGCGGCGCGGATTGCCCGCCGGCTCCCGAAGCAACCCCGTTGGCAGGCGTTCACGCGTGTGACATACGGCGCCGCGATCGCAGGCGCGATCCTGCCGCTGTTGCTCGTCGGCGGCGCCCTGACGTTCGAAGCGCAGGCGCCGCTCGTCGTCGCCTGCATCGAGCTTCAATCGGTGTGGCTCGTCGTCGCCGGGCGCCAGCTCGTTCATGTTCCCGGGTTCGAACGTCTCGGTCGCGTAAGCTCGGTCGTCGGGTCGAGCTTCATCGTTGGCACAGCGCTGATCGGGGCGGGGCTCCTCGCGCCGTCCGATTCGCCGCTGCGACTCGCGCTCTGGGCGGTGGGCGGCATCGTGGGCGCAGCCGGGTATGTCGGCTGGCCCTACTGGTATCACGCGGCCGCCGGTGTCCTGCGCCGAGCGGCCGGCGCATCAGGAAGCTGACCGGATGGACCCCCTTCTGCTTCTTGTGCGAATCGTCCATATCGGCTCCGCGATGATCTGGTTCGGCGGGGCGATCCTCAGCATCTTCTTCCTGGATCCCACGGCAAGGGCACTCGGACCCGCCGCGGCGCCATTCACGCAGTCCCTCATGCGGCGCGGGATGGGGATCCTGTTCCCGGTCGCCGCGCTGCTGACGATCCTCAGCGGCGCCGCGCTGTACTGGCGGGACTCAGGCGGGCTCCAGACCGCATGGATCACGTCGCCAGGCGGACTCGCGTTCACGATCGGGGGCATCGCTGCGATCATCGCGTTCGTGGGAGGGATGCTCCTCATCGGCCCTAGCGTCGCCGAGCAGACCGCCGTCCAAAAGGAGCTGGACGCCGGCGACGGCGTCCCGGACGCCGGCCAGCAGGCACGCCTGGCTCGCGCCGATGCGCGGATGCGGCTCGCTACGCGGCTGGATCTGCCGCTCATCGTCCTCGCCGCGCTCACGATGGCCGTGGGGCGCTACCTGTGACCGCGGTTCCGTCGACCGCAAAATGGGCGGCGGTCCAATACCTCGCCCTCGGCCTGGGGTTCGGCCTTGGCGCAGCAGCAACGCTCGTGCTGCTCGCGCGTGACGGTCAACTGCCCATGACGCCATGGGGCTTTCGGTCGCTCGAAGGGCCGCTCTCGCAGAACGGCACGACCGAGACCATGGCCTACGGGGCGGCGCTGGTCGGCGTCTGCGCCGTCGATGTCGTGGCCGGCGTGGGCCTCTGGCAGGGTCGCCGGTGGGCTGGCCTCCTGGGTCTCGTGACCACGCCGTTTGCGCTCGCGCTCGGCGTCGGTTTCGCGTTGCCGTTCCTGCTGATCGGGATCCCGCTGCGGGTAGCGACGCTCCTCCGGGCCTGGCGCGGGCTGCGCTGACACGTTCGCGCGAGCTGCGCCATCTGCCCGCTGGACACAGAACGGCGCCCGTCCCCCGACGAGGGGGCGGACGCCGAGCTCATGTGGGCGATCAGCAGCCCGTCTCGCCTGGAAGGAGCGGCACGACGATCAAGCTGTACAGCTCGCCTTCCGAGCGGAAGGTCTGGAGTCCGTTCGCGCCCTGGAGGATCGGCAGGACCTCCGCGAGCTCCTCGCCTTCGACGACCTGGCAACGCAGGTCAAGCACTCCATTGTCGATCCTGACGCCCGCCGTCGCGAGGTCCGCGAGCGGCCAGTCGATCGCCGGCTGCTCGCCGGGCAACTCGCTGTTCGGCACGACCACGGCCCTGCCGGCATAGATCCGAACGCCGTCGACGACATAGGCGTGCTCCTCGTCGAAGAAATCGCCGGCAGGGATCGCCGTCAGCGCGTCGACGAACGCCTTGAGGTCGGCGCGACCGTCAATTGTCGCCTGGTCGAGACCCGGAGCGGCGACGTCGACGCCGGCTTCCGCCAGCGCGTAGGCGCTCACCCGATATGTCTTGCCATCGAGCTGGATGTCGAGCACGGTGTCAGTCGCGTCGGCGATCCCGGGAAAGTCGTAGCGGACGGTCTTGAGCAGATTCATCTCGCGGGCGAGCTCGATCAGCCGCTCGAGACCCGCCTGCGACAGGGTTCGCTCCTGAAGGTTCGGCATGAGCGGTCCCGGGTAGATCGCGGGGACCGGTCCGTTGGTGATCACCCGGCCGTCGGCGAAGACCGTGACGATCGGCATCCGGCCGACGAGCATCTCGGGGGTGACGAAACCGCCGTCCCAGCTGACGCGGAAGACCGGGGTCTTCGGATTCACCGGCTCAGGCGAGGAGGACGGCGCGACGGCACCGGCCGAACCTACACACGCCACGAGGCTGAGCGAGGCGAGGAGCAGCGCGCTTGGGCGCGCGAAACGTAGAACGGAACGAAACACGAGTCTCTCCTGAAATGCTCGCGACCCTGGAGACGATGTGGGCCCTGGTGGCCCGACGGGTCGCGCTGCCGGTCTGACGACGGGCCCGCTGCGCCGGTTCCGGGAACTTTCGAGGTCGGTGCGGCGTCGCGCGTCGTCAGCTCGGGTCGGCGTCGCTCGGGCGTTCCAACGGCTGCAACCAGCGGACCTGTCGCTGTTTGGCGATGCCGTATGGCTCCCGGCCGGCAAGTGATTCGGGCACGCCGACCTCCCACCATGCGCCGGCTTCGGTCCAGGTGGACGGATGGACGCGGCAGACCACGACGGCCGGCCGCACCGTCCGACGGACCGCCGCACGCGCGCGCGCGTAGGCGGCCGCGAATTCGGCCCGCGTGGCGTGCGCGGGCACATCCTCCACGCTGCAGCCCAGCGATCGGGCGTGGGCGGCGAAATCGACCCGGAGCGGATCGGTCCGCGCGCCTGGGCCGAGGGAATCGGCAAGCATGTTGTTGAAGCCCGAGGCGCCCTGTCCGGTCTGCAGCCGGTGGATCACCGCGAAACCGGCGTTGTCACAGACGATCGCCACGAATGGATGACCGGCGAACGCGGCCGAGTAGAGGTCGGCGCTGAGCATCAGGTAGGAACCGTCGCCCAGGAGCGCGGTGACGAGCCCGTCGGGGTACGCGCGGCGCCGAGCCATCGCCGCACCCCAGGCACCCGACAATTCGTAGCCCATGCACGAGAACCCGTACTCGAGGTCCATCGTCGCCCCGGTCGTGGTGCCCGCGCGCGGTGGCGCGGTCGCCCGCCAGCCGCCGTGGAGCTCGCCCGGGATCCCGCCCGACGACCCGAGCACGTAGTCGTCCGGGCCGCTCGCGTCGTTGACGACTCCGACGACCTCCGCGTACGTGAGCGAGCCGTCCGGCGCTATGCCGCCACGCAGACGATCGACGTGGGCATCCCAGCTCGCGCGCTCCGTCGCTGCCCTGGCGGTCCACGCCGGGTCGGCAGTCCAGCCTCCGAGACGCGGTCCGAGATCCTCGATCGCGCTCCGGGCGTCGCCAACGACAGCGTGCGCGGCATGCTTGACCGCGTCGAACCGAGCAGCATTCAGCGCCACGAGATGGATGTCGGGCCCGAACAGGGTCCACGATGCCGTCGTGAAATCCTGGAGCCGGGTGCCGAGCGCGAGCACCACGTCAGCATCCCGAGCGAGGGCGTTGGCCGAAGACGAGCCGATGATCCCGAGCGGGCCCGCGTAGAGCGGGTGATCGTGGGCAACGAGCGTCCGGCCGGCTGGCGTGTCCGCAATAGGGATGTGGTGGGTCTGGGCGAAGCTGATGGCCGTGGCACCGGCGCCCGAGTACCGCACGCCGCCACCCAGGACGAGGAGCGGCCGTCGGGCGCCCCTGAGAATCTCTGCAGCCCGGTCGAGCTCGCGGGGGTCCGGACGGGGGCGCGCGAATCGATGCAATCGCGGAGAGAACATTGCGAGCGGGAAATCGAATGACTCCGCCTGCACGTCCTGGGGCAGGGCGATGACGACGGGGCCCGTGTCGGCCGGATCGTTCAGCACTCGTGCCACCTGCGGCAGGGTCGCGATGAGCTGCTCGGGCCGGTTGATGCGGTCGAAGTAACGGGACACCGCGCGGAACGCGTCGTTCACCGTCGACGTCGGATCGCCGAACTGCTCGATCTGCTGGAGGACGGGGTCCGGGGCACGCCCCGCGAACGTGTCACCGGGCAACAGCAGCACCGGCAACCGGTTGGCGTGCGCGACACCGGCCGCTGTGATCATGTTGAGCGCGCCGGGCCCGATCGACGTCGTGGCGGCCATGACCTGGCGACGGTCCATCGCCTTCGCGTAGCCGATTGCCGCCAGCGCCATGCCCTCTTCGGTATGACCTCGCCATGTCGGCAGACGGTCACGGACCTCCTCGAGCGCCGTGCCCAGCCCGAGGACGTTGCCGTGACCGAAGATCGCGAAGACCCCCGCGAACAACGGGGCCTCGGTGCCGTCGAGAAGCTCTGACTGCTGGGCGAGCATCCAGCGGACGAGCGCCTGGGCGGTGGTCAGGCGAACCGTTTCGGGGGTCGCGTCGCGAGCATCGGATGCCGCACCAGGTGTCTGCATGTCCGTCAACGAGGCCCTTTCGATGGTCCCGCGCATTGACGTCGCGTCCGATCGAACTCTAGCATGCAATCGATTACGCGAAGACGAGGACATGACCGGCAGGACGACGACCAGCCCACGGACGATCCGCGATGTCGCCGACCGCGCCGGCGTTTCGACGGCGACCGTGAGTCGAGTCCTCGCGGGGATCGGCCATCCACGCCCCGACACCGCTGCGGCGGTCCTCGCTGCGGCGGAGGCGCTCGGGTACCGTCCATCGGCGATCGCCCGAAGCCTCCGGATGCGTCGCACGCGGACGCTCGGGCTGATCGTGACCGACATCCAGAACCCGTTCTTTCCGGAGCTCGTCCAGGCCGCCGATCAGGCCGCCCGCGCGCTCGGCTACTCGATCCTCCTGGGCAGCGCGGCATACGACGAGGAGCGTGCGGTGCACTATCTGAACCTGATGGTCGACCGCCGGGTGGACGGGCTGATCGTCGCGTCCAGCCAGCTTTCCGAGCGGAGCTGGCAATCGCTGCTCAACTCCCCCGTCCCGGTCGTCGTGGTCAACGCCGAAGCGGCAAGCCTTGCGGTCACCGTGATCAACAGCGACAACGCGGCCGGCGGTCGTCTGGCGGCCGAGCACCTCATCGGCCTCGGCCACCGCAGGATCGCGTACATCCGCGGCCAGGTCTCGTTCACCGCGGACCTGCCTCGGATCGAGGGGTTCCGCCGGGCCTGCCGCGCGGCGGGGCTCGCCGACGAGGACACGCCTGAGTACCGCGGCGACGGTCAGTTCGAGGGTGGCGAACGCGCCGCGACCGAGCTCCTGGCGCACCGCGACGACATCACGGCCATCGCCTGCTACAACGACATGACGGCGATCGGCGTGCTGCGCGCGCTGCGATCCGCCGGGCGGCGCGTTCCGGTGGACATCAGTGTCATCGGCTGTGACGACATCTCGGCCGCGTCCTGGGTGGTCCCCGCGCTGACAACGATCGTCCAGCAGAAGGCGGACATGGGTCGGCAGGCGATCGAGCGGCTGGCACGGGCGATCGACCATCCGGAACAGGCCACGGTGCCGAAGGTCCTTCGGCTGCCGATGTCCCTCAAAGTTCGCGAGTCGACCGGTCCCGCACCGGGCGGCTGACTCCCGAAGCAGGGGGCGGGCGAGCAGGGGCCTCAGCTCGGTCGGACGTCCGGGTTGGGCAGCACGATGTCCCGGATGACCGCCTGCAGGTCGTGGTAGCCGGCGACGAATGAGCGAAGTGTCCGTGCCGCAGCCCCGTACCCCGCGAATTCGTCTACGGCAAGACCATCAGGTTCGTAGGCGCGGGCGAAGTCCGGGACCCGGCGGAGCAGTTCGTCCACGATCCGGGGATCCACCGGGACGTCGATACGTTCGACCGGGTCGATACCGCTCGCGTTGAAGCGCACCTGCCAGGCGTGGGGGATCGTCATGACGATGTCGCCGCCGACGAGCTCGGTCCAGTGCAGGCGGTGGCGATAGGCCGCCGCCAGCAGACGCGTGCGATACCCACGTTCCTGGTACAACCGGTACGCGCGTTTGAAGACGGCGATACCCGCCCAGTTCGCGGCCGTTGGATCGAGCGAGATGTCGTCCCGTTCGACGAGGACCTTCATCCAGTCGTCGAGCCGACCGATCATGAGCGAACAGACCGGGCTGAACCGGCTCGGGTCGCCGCCGGCGGCCTCATGACGGCGCAACCCGCGCTCCACGGCTTCGGCCACCGCGATTGCCTGTGGAACGGTGAACGCGACCGTGGCATTGATGACCACGCCCTGCGCCGTCGCCTACTCGATCGCGACGAGGCCGGCGGCCGTTGAAGGGAACTTGACAGCGATGTACGGGGCGAGCTTGCTGAACCGGATGCCTTGCTCCGCCATGCGTTCTGGGTCGCGGTAGTTGGCGGGGTTCGTCTGCAGGGACAGCCGTCCCGTGCGACCATCCTCGCGCTCGAAGACAGGGGCGAGGATCCGGGCCCCGTTGACCCCCATCTCCTCGATCAACGCCCACGTGATCTCTACCTCGGACCAGGCGGGATGTTCGGCCGCGATCTCGCGGACCCGGGGAACCCAGCGTTCGGCTTCCTTGTTCATCACCTCGCCGACGATGATCGGGTTGGATGTCGCGCCGGTGCCGCCGCGCTCGACGGCGTACGTGAGCTCCTCGATGGCGCAGGAGTCGTTCCAATAGTCGGTAGGCGTCGTCCTCGTCATCTGGAGGAGCGGGCTGTCCACAGCGACGACGGTCATACCAATGACTCCTGGGGCGTCGAGCGGCCCGCCGCGTCCGGCGCCGGCACGGTCCAATTCATGAGCCAGGCGTGGTCGGGGTCAAGGGTGAATTTCCAGGCCCGGTTCGGGCCGGCCATCACGTTCAGGTAGTAACAGTCGTAGCCGGCCGCGGCCGCAACCGGGTGAAACCCAGCTGGCACGATGACGATGTCGCCGTCGGCTGGCGACAGGCACTCGTCGAGCGCTCGATCGGGCGTGTAGACGCGCTGGAATGCGAAACCCTGAGGTCGTGCGAACCGGTAGAAGTAGATCTCCTCGAGTCTTGCCTCGGTTGGCGGGTCCTCGGTGTCGTGTTTGTGCGGCGGGTAGCTCGACCAGTTGCCACCCGGCGTGAACACCTCGAACGCTATCAGGCGGCCCGCTTGCGCCGCGGGCGGCAGGAGGTGATGGATCCGGCGAGCGGTCTGACCCTCGCCTCGTGACTCGACCAGGATCTCGTCAGGTGCCTGAAGGGCCGTCCGCGACCCAGGCCCGCCGGGCGCACTGGCCAGGGCGATGAGCGCATCCGTCTCGGCGCGGATGTGAACGGGCCGACCGGGTTCGACCAGGATCACCGGGGCAGGCGGACCGTCGAAGACTGTCGTGCGCGAGCCGACGACACCGAAGTCGCGGTCGCCGGCCGCGACGTCGGCCCGGCCTTCGAGCACAAGCGCGAGCCGCTCTCGGTCATCCGCCTCGCGTGAAATCCATTGGCCCGGCCCCAGCCGGTAGACGGACAACTCCGTGAACTCCCAGCCGGCCGATTGCGGATCGACGGCGACCAACAAGCCGTCTGGCGAAGGCGCGGCCGCGCGGCGGAGGAGCGGCCGCGCCGC
>JBKKCW010000236.1:0-3553 GCA_046712485.1 Candidatus Limnocylindrales bacterium | reverse complement strand
ACCACGCCCGCGATCCGGTCGGACTCGTTGTGTGTCAGCTCGCCGTCGTCACGTATGATGGTCGTCCCTCTGGCAAGACTGGCCGCGAGGCAGAGCACCGTGATCTCATCGATGGCCGCGGCAACGTCGGCCGGCCCGAGCTCGATCGCACGAAGCTCAGACGACCGGACGATCACGTCGGCCATCGGCTCGCCGACGCCGTCGTCGGGCGCACGGTCACGGTGCCGCTCCTCGATGTCGGCGCCCATCGCCCGCAGGAGGTCGATGATGGCGCGCCGTGTCGGGTTGATGCCCACGTCGTGGAGTGTCAGCTCCGCGTCCGGGTGCGCCGACCCGGCGACCAGCCAGAAGGCGGCCGCCGAAACATCGCCCGGGACCCGCTCATCGACACTCTGCACCGAGATCCCTCCTTGCACCGTCCAGGCGACCCGCCCGTCCGGGGCATCCTCGCGCTCCACCGACACGCCCCGCGCCCTGAGCATTCGTTCCGTGTGGTCGCGCGTGGCGACCGCCTCGCGGACCGTCGTTCGACCGTCTGCCCGTAGCCCGGCCAGCAGGATCGCCGACTTCACCTGCGCGCTCGGCACCGGGGTCGCGATGTCGATGGACCGGAGCGGCGTATGGCCAACCACGGTCAGGGGAGGGAGGGAGTCGTTCCGTCGGGCGTGGAGCACCGCGCCCATCGAGCGCAGTGGCCCGATGATACGAGCGACCGGACGGCTACGCAACGAGGCGTCGCCATCGAGCACGCAGGTCATCGGCAATCCTGCGAGAAGTCCGGTCAGCAGACGCAGGCTCGTGCCCGAGTTGCCACAATCGAGAACGCCGTCGGGCTCGGCCAGGTTATCCGCGCCGGGCGAATCGACGTGGTAGGTGACCGTCCGGCCGTCGCCCGCGACACGCTCGACAGAGACGCCGAGCTCCGCCACGATGGTCGCGGTCGAGCGGACATCCGCGCCATCACCGGCGCCCTCGATCCGGCTCTCGCCAGCGGCCAGGGCAGCCAGCATCAGCGCCCGATGACTGATCGACTTGTCGCCGGGCAGGTGCAGCTCGCCGCGAAGACGAGTCGCGCCGTGGACGAGGGCAACGTCCCCGACCAGTGCGCCCGTGCTGGCCGGAGCGGGCAGGGAGCTCAATGTCGCGCCAGTCCGCCGTTGCCGCCGATGCCCAGGGCAGCTCCGGACAACGTCGGATCTCCGCGGAGCGATCGGACGTGGTCGTGGACCGGGATGACGGCCGCCATCATGTCGCGGAACTGATCGAGCGTGAGCTGCTGCTCGGCGTCGGACAACGCCTCGTCCGGCCGGGGATGAACCTCGACCATGACCCCGTCCGCACCAACTGCTACGCCACCGAGCGCCAGCGGCTTGACCAGCCAGCGCTTCCCCGTGGCATGGGACGGATCGACGATCACGGGCAGGTGGCTCAGGTGATGGGCAAGCGGTACCGCGGCGAGATCCATGGTGTTGCGCGTGTACGTCTCGAAGGTCCGGATCCCGCGCTCGCAGAGGATCACGTTGGGGTTGCCCGAGCTGACGATGTATTCGGCGGCCATCAGCCATTCCTCGACCGTCGCGCCGTACCCACGCTTGAGCATGACCGGCCGTGCGACTCGCCCGACGTCGCGGAGGAGCGAATAATTCTGCATGTTGCGGGTGCCGATCTGGAGGATGTCGGCGTACTCGGCGACGACATCGACCTGGCTCGGCTCCATGACCTCGGTGATGACGGGCAGCCCGGTGCGTTCGCGTGCCTCGGCCAGGTATCGAAGGGCCTGGACGCCGAGGCCCTGGAAAGCGTAGGGGCTCGTGCGCGGCTTGAATGCCCCACCGCGGAGGATCGTTGCCCCGGCCGCCTTGACCGCGTCGGCGGTTTCGAACAGCTGCTCGCGGCTCTCCACAGAGCACGGTCCTGCCATGACCGTCAACGACCCGTCGCCAATGGACGCGTCGAGGACCCGGATGATCGTGTCCTCCGGGTGGAACTCTCGCGAGGTCAGCTTGAACGGCCGGCTGATCGGGGTCACGGCGTCCACGCCGGGCAGGCCGGCGAGGCGCTCGCTGAGCGCGGCGCGTCGGCCGCCCATCTCGCCGACGACGGCGATGACCATGTGGCCCCTGGCGACGTGGTCGAACGGCGTCATTCCTTCGGCCAGGATCTGGCTCTTGACGCCGAGGATCTCGGCCTCACTGGCGTCGATCGCCATAACGACGAACATCTGCTCGTGTCTCCCTCAATCAGGTGCAGTCGGTCGTCGGCCAAACAAAAAAGCAGAGGTCCAACCTCTGCTCCGTTTGCCCGACACGACGCGTGCCTCCGGTCTAGCGACCGGAAACGATCATGCCGGGCATCGAAAGTAGAAAGAGTGCTTCATGTGCGTGCGTGGACGGTAGCCACTGTCACGCTCGCTGTCAACGCGAGCCGTCCATGGCCCGCGGGCCCGTGGCCCGGCCGAGCCGCTGGCGCCCGACCTGGCGCCCGACCCGCTGGCGGCCGATCCGCCAGCTTGCCTCTGATGCAAGATCCGGGCTCGACGTTGCACGAGATGCAAGCAACGTCGGTCGCGGCGCCTTCCCGGACGATCTCGGAGGGATTTCGTGCGCCGGATGCAATCCCACAGCCTGACTCGTCGCAAGGTTGCGCCCAGCGCAAGATTCCAACGGGTTTGCCGATCGCGCGGCGACCCGGGCGATATTCCATGCTTTCCACGCAATCCGACCGTCGATTCTTGTATCCAGCGCAAGACCGACGCCGGGGACCGCCGCATCGACTCAGCCGTGATCGCCAAGCGCCCGCGCCATGATCCCCTCGACGACCTCGGTCTTGGCGTCCGCGTAGTGCTGGACGTACTTCCACTCGCGCGCGGCCAGGTCACGTTTCGTGGCCTCGTACAGCAGCCGTTCGTCGTCGTGGCTACGGAGCCAGTCCCGGAACGCGAGCATCCGCGAGATCTCGGATGCGCCTTCGGTGAAGACGTGGAGGTTGACGGCCGGGTCGGCTTGCTTGAGCACGCGATGTTCGAACCACTCGGGCTCGCGGATCCGCAGCGCGTACCCGATGGCCTCGAGGGCGGGCACGTACGATGGCTCGTCCGCGGAATCCGCGACGGCCAGCACGATATCGATGATCGGCTTGGCCGCAAGGCCAGGCACGGACGTCGATCCCGCATGCTCGAGGAGTCGGACGCGGTCACCCATCGCGGCTCGAATGTCAACGGCCAGGCGCTCGAACAGCCGCGGCCACTCCGGGTCGTATTCGCTGAGCACCACGGGTCCGGCGAGCACAGCGAGCTCGCCGATCGTCACCCTGCGGAGCAGCTCCTCGCTCGCCGACTGCGCCATCGGCGGTCGCTGGTGAGTCATGCGCTGCTGATCCCTCGGCTTCACCGCGCGCCAGCCTACCCGATCCATCGGAGAGACCCGACCCTCGTGATAGCATGTCGCCCGCTGTCGCGACGGAGAGGTCGCATAGTGGCCTAGTGCAGCGGTTTGCTAAACCGCCATGTGGGGTAACCTGCATCGAGGGTTCGAATCCCTCCCTCTCCGCCAGC
>JBKKCW010000235.1:0-8115 GCA_046712485.1 Candidatus Limnocylindrales bacterium | reverse complement strand
GCGTTCGCCGAGGACTCGGGTTGCCCCCCGCGCCGGAACCCGCGGCCGAGCTCCGCTACGTGGCAGAGCTCAAGATCGATGGCCTGGCGGTGACGCTGCGATACGAGCGTGGCCGCTTCGTCCAGGGCGCCACCCGCGGGGACGGCACCACCGGCGAGGATGTCACACCGAACCTCCGCACGATCAAGGCCATCCCGCATCGGATCCCGTCGATGGCCAGCCTCGACGTCCGTGGCGAGGTCTACATGCCAAAGAAGGAATTCGAGCGGATCAACGCGGAGCGGGAAGCGGCCGAGCTGCCGTTGTATGCCAACCCCCGCAACAGTGGGGCTGGCTCGCTCCGGCAGAAGGACCCCGAGGTCACCGCGAAGCGACTGCTCTCGGCCTGGACGTACCAGCTCATCGAGGAGTCCGAGGCGGCGCAGACCGCGAACGAAGCGGGGAGCTCGGTCGATTCAGCGGCGGTCGGGGTGTCCGATCAGGCGGGGGCGCTCGATCGGCTCGAGGCCCTCGGCTTTCCGGTCGAACCGCACCGCGAGGCGGGACTCGACATCGAAGCCGTGATCGACTTCACCGAGCGATGGCGCGAGGAGCGCCACGGTCTGGCCTACGAGACCGACGGCGTGGTGGTCAAGGTCGACCGGTTCGAGCAGCAGGCACGGCTCGGCATGGTCAGCCGCGCACCACGCTGGGCGATCGCCTTCAAGTTCCCACCGGAACAGGTCGAGTCCTTCGTCGAGGACATCGTCGCGTACGTCGGCCGAACAGGAACGCTGACCCCGGTGGCGCACCTGCGACCGACCAAGGTCGCCGGGTCCACGGTTGCTCGGGCGACCTTGCACAACCTCGACGAGGTCCGCCGCAAGGACATCCGGATCGGCGACTGGGTGATCCTCCAGAAGGCCGGCGACGTCATTCCCGAGGTCGTCCGACCGTTGACGGACCGTCGGGCCGGTGACGAGCGCGAGTACCTGATGCCCGAGGCGTGCCCGGTCTGTGGCACGGCAATCGCCCGCGACGACGGCGCGGTGCGCCACTACTGTCCCAACCCGGTCTGCCCCGCTCGCGTGGGGCAGGAGTACGGCCATTTCGCCGGCCGGGGTGGGATGGATATCGAGGGTGCTGGCTGGAAGGTGATCGAGCAGCTCCTGCAGACCGGGTTGCTCAAACGGCGCGGCGACTTCTACCGGCTGACTGTCGAGGATCTCGAGGCGTTGGAGCGGTTCGGGCGCAAGAGCGCGGAGAACCTGCACAAGGCCATCGAGCGCTCGCGACGCCGGCCACTGGAGCGGGTGATCGCCGCCCTGGGGATCCCGCAGGTTGGCTGGACGACGGCGATCGACATGGCGGCGTGGCTCGCTGCCGCCGTGCCGCCGGGCGAGGGCTGGCTGCATCGAGCGGCCGAGCATTTGCGCACGATCGCCACCGAGGCGCCCGGGCGGTTCGAAGAGATCGATGGGGTGGGACCGACCGTTGCCGCGAGCCTGGCGGCCTGGTTCGGCGACGGCGGGCCGGGCCCCGAGATCCTTCGCGACCTGGCCGATGCCGGTGTCGACCCCGAGCTGCCAGAGCCCCGTCAGGCGGCCAGAGGGCCGCTGACCGGGAAGACATTGGTTGTCACCGGGACGCTCGAGGGATTCACTCGCCCCGAGGCGGAGGCGGCGATCCGGGCGGCCGGCGGCAAACCCGGCGGTTCGGTGTCAAGGAAGACCGACTATCTCGTCGCGGGGGAGTCCGCCGGCTCGAAGCTGGCGAAGGCCCAGGAGCTTGGCGTCCCGATCCTCGACGAGGCCGGATTTCGCGATCTGCTCAGTGGCGACCCACCGCGTACCGTTCCATGAGGGCCGACACCGCCGCGCGCGCGGCGGCCCACTCGGGCTGATCTCCCAAGACCACGCGGTCGGGACCCCAGCGGCCGATCTGGGTCATCGCGTTGACGATCGCGTCGTGGGCGAGCTGGCGGCCTCGTCCGGCCTCAACCTGACCGGTCACGAGATAGCGGCGGACCACGTCGAATGGGGCCGACCACCGCCCGATCCGGATCCGATCACCCTCGCGGAGCGATTCGAGCCAATCGTCGTCGCCGACGGGATGACTATCGTGCTCGGCGCGGTGGCGAACGAGGTCGACCCGCATCCCGAAGCTCGCGAGGCTGGCAAGGCGACCGTCGTCTTCGACCGCGCGGTAACAGATCGGGCAGCTGGGCAGCTCGACGTCCGCGCGCGGCCGCTCACCGAAGGGCAGGCCGCATCGACGGCAGAATGTCGCCTGGCTCCGGCCCGCGGGTGTCCCGCACTGCAGACAGGCTGCTTCGATCAACAAGTCCATCGTTTCCCGACCCCATCCCTGGGTCTGGCCGGCCCGGCCTGACCCTACATCGCGCGCCGGACCATCAGCCACCCGAGGTGGCGGAAAGGCTGCCTGGATCAGCATGCGGCGTATGCCCCGGCGGCACCATGGCTCCATCGGGTGATCCGCGCACGAAGGTGGGTCACCGCGCGGGCAGGACTTTCGTTCCGCTGGCCTCGAGCTCAGCCTATGGCGTGGTCGAACTGACCCCAGATGGCGTTCGGCTGCCACGGTGGCATCTCGCCGCGGATCATCCGGGGCGCGGCCCAGGCGTCCGTCCAGCCCGCAGCCACGAGTCGCGCGGCCCCGTCCCCGTTCGTGTCGAGGATGCCGGCACGAACCCGCTTGTCTGACGTCGACCTGGCGCGGCGCGCGTGCAGGAGCGCCATCGCGTCGTCCGGATCCGGAACGATTGTCGCTCCGCCGCCCCACGGTGCGCGCAGGACGAACCCACCAACCGTCCCGTCGGTGCGCTCGATGCAGCGCGTTGTCTCAGGGGCCGCAAACGCCCGCAGCAGGTGCCCGCGATCCTCGCCCGTCGCCGCTGCGTCGAGGGCGGTGATTGCCGGAAGCTCGGCATCTCGATAGGCACGAACCCTCGGATCTGCCGTCCCGTCGTCGCCAAGACCGGGTGCCTGGAGGATCCGGTAGTTCGCCTGAACCTCGAAGCCGAGGCGCTCGTACAGGGGACGACCCGCATCGGTGGCCACGAGGACAAGCGTTCGGCACCCAGCTGCTTCGGCCGCATCGATCGTTGCCAGCGTCAGGGCTCTCCCGAGACCACGACCCCGCCACCCCGGGTCGACCCAGATGGTGCCGATCCATCCGACGGGTCCGTTCACCGTTGTCACACCGCTGCCCACGATCATCCCGCCGGCATCGGCCACGAACGGGCGGCATTCGGGATGCCGCGCCACGAACGCCATCTTGACGTGACGCGCACCCCAGCCCGACCGATGGATGGCGTCCGCGGTCGCGTCGGCATCTTGCGGAGCCATCGGCCGGATGGTTGGCAGCTGCACCTGGCGATCGTAGCGGGCCCGTCGGATATCATCGGGTCATGGCCACCCTGTCCCGCTCGGACGTCGAGCATGTCGCACACCTGGCACGGCTCGGACTGACGGACGAGGAGCTGACCCGACTGGAGGGCCAGCTCAACCACATCCTCGACCAGTACGAGATCCTGAACAAACTGCCGACTGACGACATCCCGCCGACGGCCCAGACGATCGAGCTGGAGAACATCCTCCGCGACGACGTCGTCCGCCCGTCGCTGCCCGTCGAAGCGGTCCTTGGGAACGCGCCCGCGCGCGACGGCGACTTTGTCGTGGTGCCGGCCATCCTCGACGAACGCTGACAATCGAATGACGGACCTGACGCGCCTCCGCGCGCACGAGATGGCCGCGCTCCTGCGCGCCGGCGCGGTCTCGTCGCGCGAGCTGACGGAAGCGCATCTCGCGGCCGCCGAGCGGGACAACCGGGCGCTCAACGCGTGGCTCACGATCGACCGCGAACGTGCCCTCGCGGAGGCCGACGCCGCGGACGCCCGGCTCGCCTCCACCCGATCGGGTGGTGCGGCGGCGCTCGACCGGCTGCGGCCCTTGCTCGGCATCCCGATCGCGCTCAAGGATCTTGTCTCGGTGGCCGGTGGCCAGTGCACCGCCGGCTCTCGGATCCTCGAGGGGTACGTGGCCCCGTATGACGCACACATCACCGAACGGCTGCGCGAAGCGGGCGCCGTCATCCTGGGCAAGACCAACATGGACGAGTTCGCCATGGGCTCGTCGACCGAACACTCGGCCTACGGACCGACGGCGAACCCGTGGGCGCTCGACCGGGTCCCGGGCGGCAGCAGCGGCGGCTCCGCGGCGGCTGTGGCGGCCTACCACGCACCCCTGTCGATCGGCACCGACACGGGAGGCTCGATCCGCCAGCCCGCGGCATTGTGCGGCATCGTGGGCATGAAACCGACCTACGGGCGGGTGAGCCGGTACGGGATCGTCGCATTTGCCAGCTCCCTCGATCAGATCGGCCCGTTTGCACGCGACGCGCGCGATGCCGCTGCGCTTCTTCACGCCGTAGCCGGGCGCGACGGTCGTGATTCGACGTCGTCGCCCGAACCCGTGCCCGCCACGCTGATGGCGCTCCCGGCCGGGGATGACGAAGCGGCCGCAGGGTTGCGTGGCAAACGTCTCGGCCTGCCGCGCGAGTATTTCGTGGCGGGTATGGAACCGGGCGTGGAGGCACGTGTCCGCGAGGCCGTTGCCGCGCTGGAGGCCGCCGGCTCCACGGTCGAGGAGGTCAGCCTGCCGCATACCGACTACGGGCTGGCGACCTACTACATCGTCGCTCCGGCCGAAGCCTCGGCCAACCTTGCGCGGTACGACGGGCTCCGCTATGGGCCGCACCACGCCGCCGGAGACGTCCTGGCCAACTACCTGGCGACCCGCGGCCGCGGATTTGGCCCGGAGGTCAAGCGCCGCATCATGCTCGGCACGTACGCGCTGTCCGCGGGCTACTACGATGCGTACTACCTGAAGGCGCAGAAGGTCCGGACTTTGATCAAGGCAGACTTCGACGCGCTGTGGGGGCAAGGTTTCGATGCCCTGGTCGCGCCGACGAGCCCGACGGTCGCGTTCCGGTTCGGCGATCGGCTTGCCGATCCCGTGGCGATGTACCTGTCCGACGCCTGCACGTTGCCGGTGAATATGGCCGGTCTGCCCGGGATCTCCATCCCGTGCGGGCTGTCCGAGGGCCTGCCAGTGGGGCTGCAGCTCATCGGGGCACCGTGGTCGGAAGCGGGGCTGTTCGGGCTGGCGCGCGGCTACGAGGCGATCACGGCCGGTGCGGACTGGCGATCCGTTGAACCAGCCGAGCTCGCATTGGCCGCCGATCCGTCAACGCCAAGCCCGCGCGAGCGGGCCGCCTGAGGACTGTCATGACGACCGATTTCGACCCCGTGGCGAACACGTCGGCTCGACCAATCGGTCGCCCACCGCTCGCCGAGCGGGCGCTGGCCGAGCGCGTCCTGGCCGTGCCGCCGTCGGGGATCCGTCGCTTCTTCGACATCCTCGCGACCATGGACGACGTCATCAGCCTCGGGGTGGGAGAGCCGGACTTCGACACGCCGCGGGTGATCGTGGAAGCGGGCGTCGAAAGTCTCCGCGAGGGGCGCACGCATTACACCTCCAACTTCGGGACGCTCGAGCTGCGTCGGGCGCTCGCGGCGCACATCGAACGCCGATACGGCGTGGCCTATGACCCGGCCACCGAGCTGCTGATCACGGTCGGAGCCTCGGAGGCGGTCGACCTCGCGCTGCGAGCGACGTGCGATCCCGGTGACGAGGTGATCCTGCACGAGCCGTCGTACGTCTCGTACGTCCCCGCGGTTGTCTTTGCCGGGGGCACCGTCCGGCACGTCCCGACTCGGTTCGAGGATGACTTCGCGCTCGATCCGGCCGCGGTTGAAGCGGCGATCACGCCGCGGACAAAGGCGTTGTTCCTCGGTTACCCGTGCAATCCGACAGGCGCCGTCCTGCCACCCGAGGTTCAGGATGAGCTCGCGGCAATCGCGGTCCGGCATGACCTGCTCGTGTACAGCGACGAGATCTACGACCGACTCGCGTATGGGACCTATCGCCACCGGGCCATGAGCGCTCTGCCGGGCATGCGCGAGCGCACGATCCTGATGGGCGGCTTCTCCAAGGCGTACGCCATGACGGGTTGGCGGGTCGGTTACATTGCCGCGCCGGCGCCGATCCTGGAGGGCATCGTCAAGGTCCACCAGTACGGGATCATGTCGGCATCGACCACCGCCCAGGACGCGGCCCTGATCGCGCTTGTCGACGGCGAGGCGGACGTGGAGCGGATGGTCGCCGAATACGACCGTCGCCGGCGTCTGCTCGTCGACGGGCTCAATGCGCTGGGCCTCGACACGTTCGAGCCCCGAGGCGCGTTCTACGCCTTCCCCAGGATCACCTCAACCGGGCTGTCCGCGGATGCCTTCACGGAGCGGCTCCTGACGGACGAGCGCGTGGCGGTTGTGCCGGGTGATGCATTCGGGCCATCGGGAGCCGGTCACGTCCGGATGTGCTACGCGACGTCGTACGAGCAGCTCGAGGAGGCGCTCCGCCGGATCGGGCGGTTCGTGACCCGGGTCCGGGCAGAGACCGGGAGTCACCCCGTCTGACCGCCGGGGTCCGGATCTGTCAGCCGGATCGCGCCCGCTCGACGATGTCGAGGATGAACCGGGGCAAGGCGAAGCTCGCGAGGTGGACCTCCGGCGTGTAGTAGCGCATCTCTATGCCGGACGAATCGAGCCGCTCGCGCAGCGTGTCGACTGGTACCTCCCGTAGCCCCCGATCGTCGCTCGCCCAGCCGAACGCCATGAAGCCGCCGATGTACGTGGGTACCGCGGCGAGATAACAGGTCGCGTCGGAGAACAGCTTCGAGAACGAGCGCATCGTTCCCTCGAGCTCGTCCGCCTGGAAGAAGGGGACCCCGTTCTGCGTGACGATCACGCCTCCTGCGCGCAGGATCCGCCGGCAATCCGCGTAGAACGACTCGGCGAATAGGGGCTCGCCGGGGCCGAGCGGATCGGTCGAGTCGACGACGATCAGGTCGAAGGTCGCCTCGGTTGACCTGACGTAGTCCTTCCCGTCGGCGATCACCAGATCGAGACGAGGATCGTCGAACACGCCGTGGTTGACGTCCTTGAGATGGCGTTTGGATACCCCCACCACCCACGGATCGATCTCGACAAGCGTGATCCGCTCGACGCCCTTGTGCTTGAAGATCTCCTCGGCCATGCCGCCATCGCCACCACCGACGATCAGGACGTCGCGGATGGCCCCGTGGGCCAGAATCGGCACGTGGCCCAGCATCTCGTGGTAGACGTACTCATCGGCGGAGGTCAACTGGGTGACGCCGTCGAGCATGACAAGCGTCCCAAATCGGACGCTCTCGGCTATCACCAGTTCTTGCTTCCCGGAACGGCCGCTGAACAGGGTCCGTCGGACCTGGATCGAGGCTCGGTAGCCTTCGTGCAGGGATTCCGTATACCAGACACCCTCCTCGTCAGGCGCCACCGGGTCTGTTCTGGCCATCTGTGTCTCCGTCAGCGGGCGGACCAACGGCCTGAGGATACCGCGCCCTCAGTCCGGCCCGGAGATGGCGAGCGACGCCCGCGCCTTCGCGCGGCCCCACGCTTGCCAGATGGCGTCCTGTACCCTGCTGCAGCGCGCCCTGCCGGCCTGCGTCCCAGCGTCGAGAGGTAACCAACTGATGACCAGAGCACCGATCATCCTGGTTCCCGGTTTCTGGCTTGGCGCGTGGGCATGGGACGAGGTGGCCCAGACGCTGCGCGCCGATGGCCACGACGTCACCGCGCTGACGCTGCCCGGCCAGGAGTCCAAGGACGCCGATCGATCTTCGGTCACCCTCGGAGACCACGTCGACGCCATCGTCGATGCGGTCGAAGCCGCCGCCCGCCCGCCCGTCCTCGTGGTCCACAGCGCCACCGGTTTCAGCGGGTACGTCGCGAGCGACCGCGTCCCGGAACGCATCGCGGCGATGGTCTACGTGGACTCCGCCCCCGGGAAGCCGCCGATCGATGCCTCGCAGGATGGCGACAAGCCGATGGTCTGGGACGAGATCTCCGAAGAGGAGAACCTCGACGGTCTGAGCGAGGAGCAGAAGGCCACGTTTCGCGAGCGGGCCGTGCCGGTTCCCGGTGGCGTCTTCCGCGGCGAGTACGAGTTCACGAAC
>JBKKCW010000234.1:0-4761 GCA_046712485.1 Candidatus Limnocylindrales bacterium | reverse complement strand
GCGGTGCGACCAGCAACGGGTCTCCGACGAGCACCGACGGCGAACATGGCAGCTCCGCCCGCCCAGTCGATCACCTGGCGCCGTAGCGATCACGGACACGGGGTCGCCCTTGGGCGGCCCGGTGGTCCGGACGACGACGTCGACGTGAACGGAAGGTTGGCGGCCAGGGAGCTCCCGATCTCGAGGCGCCTCGAGGCGCCTTGTTGCGCATAGCAAACAACCGCCGTCACGCATCTGATAGGCCTGCGGCGGATTGCGCAGTCGAGTGCTGCCCGGCGCTTGCCTATCGTCGTAGTTGGACATGCCTGACGAGCTCATTCGAACCGCAGCGATGGGGCTCGGCGGGACCTTGCTCGCCGTCGAGCTGGTTGCCGCTGCGAGGTCGTGGTACGACGCCCGCACGCCACGACGGATGGGCGCCAACGCCGGCCCGATCTTGCTGTCCGAGCCATTCGCGCTCCGCGACCATTTCGCGCAGCGTCGACAAACTGTGGTCGCGTTGCGCGGGCAATACGCGCCCCTCCGAAGCGACCGATATGGTCGTCAGCTACGGTCGGCGATAGGTCGAGTTCGGCCCGGCCCGTTCAGCGAGCCAGTGGACGCCTGCCCGGAATGCCGGGTGTCACGGTTCAAGGGTCGGGCGCATTGCGTCGATTGCGGTCGGCGGCTGGTCACGCCGGCGATGCCCGCCGCGATCTAGGAGCACGGCGGTCCGGGCGCATCCGGGCAACGCCCCACGACCCGCTTCGGGACGGTGCGCGCTGGTATACTCGGGCCTCCTCGATCGAGCGGGGCCAGGCCCGCGAAGCAGGAGGTCAGCGATCGCGCTTGCAGGGCGCATAGGCCGTCGCGTGAGGCGTCCGAGCGACCGCACGACGGCGATCCGCCGGACGGTCGGCGGAGACACGCGGGAGATTTCCATCCGGGTCCAGGCCCTCGAAGCAGGGGCCTTTTTTTTTGGACGCGCCCGCTGGATCGGCCGATGCGAGCGTTGTCCTCGGGTGCGCTCGCTGCTCAGCTCACCTCCGCCTTCGCCTCGACCGCCCAGCGGGCGCTCGTACCGATTCCGAGTCGTGAACACCACCGGATGACACGGTAATGCCAGCCACCGTGATCGTCGGTCTGCAATGGGGCGACGAGGGCAAGGGCAAGATGACCGACTTCCTGGCCGAGCAGGTGGCCATGGTCGTCCGCTATCAGGGCGGCGACAACGCCGGCCACACGGTGGTCAGCGGCGACGAAGTCTTCAAGCTTCGATTGACCCCGTCCGGCGTGCTCTATCCGCACATCACGTCGGTCATCGGCAACGGCGTCGTCGTCAACCCGGTCACGCTGATCGACGAGCTGGACATGCTCGCGTCGCGCGGCATCGACGTATCCCGTGTCCGGGTCAGCCGGAGCGCACACGTGATCATGCCGTACCACGTGGCCCTCGACGTCGCGAACGAGCGGCGCCTGGGCGACGCCAAGGTCGGGACCACGGGTCGCGGCATCGGTCCGACGTATGGCGATCGCGCCTGGCGCATCGGGCTGCGCATGGAGGACCTGCTCGACCCGGACACGCTGCGAGACCGGATTGCGCGCGTTCTCCCTGACAAGAACCGTCTCCTCGACGGCATGCAAAGCGAGATGTTCGAGGTCGAGCCGCTTGTCGCGATGGCGACCGGTTGGGGCGAACGGCTCCGAGCGCATCTCGACGACACGACGTGGCTGGTCCAGGGGGCGCTCGCACGCGGGGAGCACGTCCTGCTCGAGGGCGCGCAGGGCACCCTGCTCGACCTCGACCACGGCAGCTACCCGTTCGTCACCTCCTCGAACCCGGTCGCCGGCGGAGCGTGCACGGGTGGCGGGATCGGGCCGCTCCAGGTCGATGAGGTCATCGGGGTGATCAAGGCCTATTCGACGCGGGTCGGTTCCGGGCCGTACCCGACCGAGCTCCACGACGACATTGGAGCCGGGATCGCCAAGCGTGGCCACGAGTTCGGGACCGTGACCGGCAGGCCGCGACGGGTCGGCTGGTTCGACGTCGTGCCCTTGCGCTATGCGGTCGCCGTGAACAGCGTCAGCTCGATCACCCTCAACAAGCTCGATATCCTGTCGGGTATCGAGACCATCCGGCTGTGCGTCGCCTACGAGCTCGATGGCCACCGCGTGGAGCGCTGGCCGTCCAGCGGCGCGTCGCTGTCGAGAGCGACACCGGTGTACGACGACTTCCCCGGCTGGGACGAGCCGCTCCATGACGTACGGACACTCGGCGATCTGCCAGAAAACGCCCGGCGCTACGTCAGCGCCATCGAGGAGCACGCCGGGGTCCCCATCATCTTCGTGTCGGTCGGGCCGGAACGGACCCAGACGATCGAACGCGCCTGGCGGCCGATCCGTCGACGCGCGGGACTCCCGGCATGAGCCTCATGGCCCCCACCCGGACGCTGATCGTGGGCAGTGGCGGTCGCGAGCACGCCCTTGCCTGGAAACTGGCGTCGGAGCCCGGCGGCAACGAGGTCATCGTGGCCCCCGGCAGCGATGCGATCGCGGCGGAATCCAGGGTGCGCCGGATGGCAGGCGTGGATCCGTCGGAGCCAGAGGCGGTCGTGGCGGCGGCGCGGCGGGAATCGGCGGAGCTCGTCCTGATCGGCCCCGAGGCATCGCTCGCCGCCGGTGTCGCGGACGCTCTACGAGCGGCCGGGGTTGCCGTCTTCGGCCCCTCGGCTGCGGCCGCGCGGATCGAATCGAGCAAGGCGTTCTGCCACGAGGTCGCCGACGCGGCCGGCGTTCGCATGGCCCGGGCCGGCGCCTTCCACGACGGCCGGATGGCGCACGCCTTTGCCGCTGAGCTTGCCGCCGCTGGCCGCGGGCTCGTGGTGAAGGCCGATGGGCTGGCGGCTGGCAAGGGCGTGACCGTGTGCGACACGCTCGACGAGGCGGAGCGGGCGATCGAGGCCCTGCTCGGCGGCTCCGCGGCAGGGCGCAGTTCCGCGGCACGGCGCAGCTCCGCGGTTGGTGGGGATGCCGGGGCGAACCGCGTTGTCATCGAGGAACGCCTGCACGGACGCGAGGCGAGTGTCATGGTCCTGACCGATGGACGGGACGCCGTTGCGCTGCCGCCGGCGCGCGATCACAAGCGACTGCTCGACGACGACCGGGGCCCCAACACCGGCGGCATGGGTGCCTATAGCCCGCTCCCGGACCTCCCGGATCACGAGATCGAGGAGCTTCTGCAGGCGTTTCATCGGCCGATCCTTGCCGAGCTCGCTCGGCGCGGCACACCGTTCCGTGGCGCCCTGTATGCCGGGCTGATGCTCACCGCGGACGGACCAGTGCTGCTCGAATGCAACGCGCGGTTTGGCGACCCCGAAACCCAGGCAATCGTCCCGCGAATCGCGGTTGCGCTGGGACCGTTGTTGCTTGCCGCCGCGCGTGGCGAGCTGCGATCCGCGCTGTCGGTGTCCCATCTCGTCGGTTCGCAATTGCCGGCACTCCCCGGCGCGACCGTGGCGCTCGTGCTGGCGTCGGACGGCTACCCCTACCGGCCACGAACCGGGGATCCGATCCGCGGGCTCGACGATGCCGCCGCGAGCGGGGCGCTCGTCTTTCACGCCGGGACGGTCCGGGATCCCGACGGGACGGTCAGGACCGCCGGCGGTCGCGTCCTGGCCGTCGTCGGCCGTGGCCCCGATCTGGCGGCAGCCCGAGACGCGGCCAACGCGGCGGCGGATCGGATCTCCGCCCCGGGATTGCAGCGACGCCACGACATCGGCCGCGAACCCGCCGTCTCGGTCGCGGGTGCCATCCGATGAAGCCCGCCCGATGATCCGCCGCTATACGCTGCCCGAGATGGGGGCGATCTGGTCGGAGGGGGCGCGTTTCGAACAGATGCTCCGGGTCGAGCTCGCTGTTGCCCGCGTCCAGACGGCGCGCGGGCTGATCCCCCCGGACGTGCTGGCGACGCTCGAGACGCGCTCCCGGGTCGATCTCGACCGGATCGCCGAGATCGAGCGCACGACCGACCACGACGTCATCGCGTTCGTCAGCCAGGTCGCCGAATCGGTCGGGCCGGAGGGCCGGTTCCTCCACCTGGGCCTGACGAGCAGTGACGTCGTCGATACCGCCCTCGCCCTCCAGCTGCGGGCTGCCGGCGAGCGCCTGCTGGCCGACGCCGACCGGCTGCTCGAGGCGATCGTCACTCGGGCGAGGGCGTCGCGCGACACCGTGATGATGGGCCGCACGCATTCCGTCCACGCGGAGCCGACCACGCTCGGGATAAAGCTCGCCGGCTGGGCGTTCGAGGTGGACCGCGGCCGGACGCGGCTCGCCGCAGCGGTCGACGAGATCGGAACAGGCAAGATCTCCGGACCCGTCGGCACGTACTCGCATCTCGCGCCGGACATCGAGGCGGATGTGCTGGCGGCCCTGGGGCTTCACGCCGACCCGGTGAGCACGCAAATCGTGCAGCGGGACCGGCACGCGGCGTTCATGACCGCGATCGCTATCCTGGGAGGGTCGCTCGAGCGGTTCGCGACCGAGATTCGCAACCTCCAGCACACCGAGATCGGCGAGTTGCAGGAGCCGTTCAAGCCGGGCCAGAAGGGTTCGTCGGCGATGCCGCACAAGCGCAACCCGATCCTCTCGGAGCGGATCGCCGGGCTGGCGAGGCTGCTTCGCGGTTACGCGTTGACCGCCCTGGAGGACCAGCCACTCTGGCACGAGCGCGATATCAGCCACTCGAGCGCCGAGCGAGTCATCCTTCCGGACGCCACGATC
>JBKKCW010000233.1:0-7726 GCA_046712485.1 Candidatus Limnocylindrales bacterium | reverse complement strand
TTCCCGAAGGTGACGCTGTGTGGCTCGTCGGTTTCGATCGTCCACTTGACGCTGTCGCCGACGAGGATCGTCACGTCGCCGGGCAGTTACGCGTTGCCCGATACCGTCCCGGAGCCAACGCCGACCCCAACGTTAAGCGTCGTCGCGGCCTGCGCCGTACCTGCGAAGGAGATGCTCAGAAGCAGCCCCAGGATCACCCCCGTCGCCACCAGAGATCTGAGACGGGCCACGCATCGCCGCGGAACGGCGGCCTGCACGTACATCGATGACACTCCCTTCCCTCTTTCCAGCTGGCCGACAGTCAGCATCCAGATTGTATGGCGCATGCGCGTGTCCGCGCGGCACGAACTGTCACGGTACGCTGCGCGAGATGCCTGAGGTCACGCTCGTCGGATCATTCTTGCCGAGCGTCAACGGGTTGCATTTCGCGAACCACTTCCCGCCCGGGCCGACGGTCCGGTTCGGGCCCTTCGCACCGCGACCATTGGGCATCGGCGACGCCTCGAAAGGTCTGTGCGGCGGCATGGCATGGCTGGTCCGCGAACGGTTCGAATCCGGTGCGCCCATCCCTCCCGACGTGGAGCCGCCGGCCAATGGCTCGCCACTCTTCCAGGCGCTCGTGCGGCGCCAGGTCAGGTCGCTCGAGTGGCTGCGCACGCCTCTCGGGTTCTGGTGGATGGGCGCATTCGGCGGGGAGCGGATCGCACGGCGAACACGGGAACGCGAGTGGCCGCGTGTCCGGAGCACGGTCGACGCCGGGCGTCTGGCCATGCTCGGGCTGGTCCGCAGCAAGGGCATCAATCCATTGAAGCTGACCCATAACCACCAGGTCCTGTGCTACGGCTACGAGATCATGGACGGAACCACCCGCCTCCGGATCTATGACCCGAACTGGCCGGATCGCGACGACGTCATCGTCACAATCGGAACCGACGTCATCAGCCAATCAACGGGCGAAGCGCTCCACGGGGTCCTCGCCATCGACTGATCGTGCGGCTCCGGGAGCCGACTAGAACATCGTGGTGTTCGAGGGCGCGACGTGGGGCGCCAAGAGCGCATCCGCGGCCACCAGTCCGCCCGGCTGGCACTCTCGTACGCGACCGGCTCGAACGAGGTCCGCAACACGGAACGCCCCCAGGTAGATCGCGGCGACATCGCTGATATCGAGCGACAGATGGGCTGCAGCCGCCGCGGTTGCGGCGGTGACCGAGGCGTTGCCGACGGCGCCGTCACCCTCCACGACGAGCTGCCATCGACCGGCATTCCACGGGCAATACTCGTCGGAGACCTCGAGGATCAGGCGGCCGGTGCCGCGATACGACCGCGCCTCGAGCGCGGCCGGAAGGTCGAGGATCCGCAGCCACGTGCCGTCCGTCACGGTTGCGCTGAGCCGCCGTGGCTCGGTGACCATCAGTTGGAGCGGGTGCGGAACCGGGCCGCGCCAGCACCGGATCGTGGCGATCAGGTCGATCCCCACCAGCCACTGCCAGATTGCCTGCTCCGTGACGGGATCGAGGGCGCAGACCTCGAGCACGGTGAGCACCCCTTTGGGGCCCTGGTGGTCCCAGTCGCCACGGGTGCGGTAGATGACATAGCCATGCGTTGCGCCGTCGACCTCGAACGAGGCGAGCACCTTGGCCCCGTTGCCGTAACGCGACCATTCGCCGTCGGACAGCAATTCGTACCGCCACCTCGCCGCGGTTCGGCTGAGGGCGCCAGGCGTCGCGCGGCGGACGGCGTCGTAGACCGGTGGGAACCGCTTCGCGGCCTCCTCCAAATCGACGATGCGGATGCGTCCCGGCGGGTCGACGGGACGCGCGAACCGGATCTTGTCCCGGGCCACGTCGATGCTGACCTGGGCCGTTCCGGGCCCATAGCCGAACCGCTGGTAGATCGCGGCCTCGGACGCCCACAGGACGGCGACCGGCTCACCGCGTTCGCGGGCCTGCTCCAGGAGCCAGGTCATCATCCGCCGCAGGATCCCGCGGCGGCGGTGGCTCGGCAGCACTCCGACGGCGGTGATCCCGGCGGCGCCGACCTCGCCGCCCGGCACGGTCATCCGGAACGTATACGCGCCGGCGCAGCCGACGACCGAATCGCCGTCGAGCGCCCCGATAAAGCGGTCGAGCTCGATCGTCTGACGGTCGTTCTCGATGAGCGCGTCGCTCATCTCCTGGTTGAACGCGATGGAGAGCGGCGCGATGAACCGCGAAAATTCCTCCTCGGTCGGCTGGCGCAGAACGATCCCGTCGGTCATCGACGCCATGGTGCCACCCCGTGTCAGACCGTGGGCAGCTCCTGCGCGTCGGTCTGCGCGCCCGCGAAGAGATCGCCGCGCTCTGCCACCCGATCCACGATTGTCCGGATCGTCCAGCGGTCGGGTCGGAGGTCCGGATCGTCGAGCTCCTCCCAGGAGATGGGCGCGGAAACCGGGGCTCCCGGCGAGGGCCGGACAGCATATGGCGCCACGAGCGTCTTGATCGAGGCGTTCTGCGTGTAGTCGAGCCGCGCCCTGCCCTTGCGGGCACCCTTCGCCCATTCCCAGGAAACGATCTCGGGGACCATCCCCCCAACGGCCCTCGAGACGCGCTCGACCCAGGCGCTCGTCTCGGCGAAGGTGTACTTCGGCTCGATCGGGATCCAGACCTGGACGCCCCGCTTGCCGGTCGTCTTGGGATAGCCGCGGACATCAAGGTGCTCGAGCGCGGTCCGGAACAGCCGGGCGAGGGTGACCGTCTCGTCCCAGGTCGTCGTCTCGCCGGGATCGATGTCGATCAGCGCAAATGTTGGTTGCCACGGGTCGGGCAGTTGCCCGGTCCACGCGTGGATCTCGAAGCTCGCCTGGTTGCCGAGCCAGCAGAGGCTCGCGATCCGGTCGGCGATCAGGTGGTCGTTGGCGTCGCGGTCCTCGCGTCCGTCGACGCCCGTCTCGTGCCAGCGCCGCAGCCATGGCGGCGCGGTCGACGGGATGTCCTTCTGCCAGAAACCGGGCGCAGCGGCGCCATTGGGGAAGCGCTGCATGTTGAGCGGTCGGTCGTGGAGATGCGGCAGCATCGTCGGCGCGATCCGCGCGAAGTAGCCGATCAGTTCGCGCTTGGTGATCGGCGGATCGCCGTCAAACAGCGGCTTGTCGAGGTTGGTCAGCTTGAGGTCGTGACCACCGATTCGCCACACGCCCTCCTTGCCGAGCGATGCGAGCGCATCGAGCTCGGCCTTCGTTGGCGCCTGAGCGTGGCCATCGCCCGATGTCGTCATCACGGCGGTCCTCCCCTCGGCAGTCGCCCGTGGGTGAGCGACTGGCGTGTCTGCAGATGACTCGTTGGCGGCGGCGGGCGGTTCGTCGCTGGCTGGCTGGGCTGATTCGGCGGAGCGAACTGCCTCCATCGTGGCCACGGCGCGCTCGCGGTGGACCGTCGTCGGGTCGCGGCCCTCCTCGATCCCCTTGAAGGCCGTCTGGCGAACGATGCCATCGCGCGACCATCCCCCCAGTTCGGTGCGGATGACCACGTCCGGTCGGACCCAGCGGGCCTCGCGCAGCTCACCGCCCCACCGGCCGCGATAGTCGCGCGGTGGCGGCGGATCAAACGGTGCATCATCGATCTCGAGCGACGCGAGGCGTTCGCGGATCAGCTTCCGGGTCCGGCCATCGAAACCCGAACCGACCTTGCCGGCAAAACGGAGCTTTCCCCCCTCATAGACCCCGACGACGACGGCGCCGAGATCGCGCGCGTTCCCCTCGCCCGGCGTCCAGCCACCGACCACGAGCTCCTGCTCCGGCCGGATCTTGAGCTTGAGCCACGCGGACGTCCGACGGCCCGGCTCGTAGCGGGACCGGCGCAGCTTGGCGATGATCCCCTCGAGGGCGTTCGCCTTTGCCGCGTCGTGGAACGCCAGGCCCTCCCCGACGACGTGGGCAGCGAAGCGGACGCGCGGATGAGGCCGCAGGATGCTCTGGAGCAGGCGCTTGCGATCCTCGAGCGGGACGTTCAGGAGCGAGCGACCGTCGAGATACAGCAGGTCGAACGCCTGGTACACGAGCCCGGGCGCCGCCGCGTCGCCGAGCCGTTCTTGGAGGAGGCTGAAGTCCGGCCGGCCCGCCTCGTCGAGGGCGACCACCTCGCCATCGACGACCGCCTCACGGGCCTCGATCCAGGTCGGTGGGGTCAGGAGCCGCGGGAAATACGTCGCGGCGTCCTTGAGGTTTCTGGTCCAGGTTCTCACCTTGCGCTCGGCGATGACCGCCTGCACCCGAAAGCCGTCCCACTTGATCTCGAAGAGCCAGTCCTCGTCGCTGAACGGCTTCGTCGCCAGGGTCGCCAGCATCGGCTCGATGTTCGCCGGCATCGGTGCCACGACCGCAGCGGACAGGTCGATCTCGGCCGTGGCCGCGGGTGCCTGGCCGTTCCACAACGCATCGCGATCGGCCTTGACGTCGTCATTGGTTCGGCCGGTCTTGACGCTGCGGGGGTGATCCTCGGCGTCCCAACCGGGCACGGACGTGGGTCCGCGCTTGTGGATGAGCAGCCACTGGTCGCCGGCGTCGTCCTCGAACGCCCGAGCCGATGGATCGTCCCCCTTCCGCCGACGACCACTCGTGCGCACGATCGTGAACCGGCCCTTGAGCTTCTCGCCCCTGAGCTCGAACTTGAGCTCGCCTTCTTCGATCGCCCTGGTGGCGTCGAGGGTCGGAGCCTCGCCTTCCCAGATCCCCCAGTCCCAGACGATCACGTCACCGGCGCCGTACTGCCTGGCCGGGATCACGCCCTCGAAGTCGAAGTACTCGATCGGATGATCCTCGACATGGACGGCCATCCGCCGGACGCCTGGATCGAGGGTAGGGCCCTTTGGGACAGCCCAGGACACGAGGACGCCGTCGACCTCGAGGCGGACGTCGTAGTGGAGCCGGGTCGCGCGGTGGCGCTGCACGACGTAGCGGCCGGAGCGCGACCCACCGGCCGCCGCCACCGTGCCTGCGGCGGGCTCGGGTGTTTTCGCGAAATCACGCTTGCGGCGATATTCCTCGAGCGGCATCGGACTGAGTGTGCCGCATTGCGTGGACGATCAGGCTGTCTTGCGCTTCCTGGCCGGCTTGGCTGGAGCCTCCTCGGTTTCGTCGCGGCTTCGGCTGGTGGTCTTGCGTCGCGTGGTCCTGGCTTCCTCGGCCTTCGCCGCCTTGGCGGCTTTGGCTTCGGACACCGAGACCGGCTTCTTGTCGCCCGACTCTCGGCGCTCCTTGGCGGCGTTGACGGACGCCTCGAGCGCGGCCATCAGGTCGATCAGCTTGCCGGTCTCCTCCGGCGCTTCCACGGCGACCGTCTCCTTGCCCTCGACCTTGGCCGCGATCACCGCCTCCAGCGCCTCGCGGTACTCGTCCTTGTAGCGCGACGGGTCGAATTCGCCTGTCATGGCAGAAACAAGCTGGTTGGCCATTGCGAGCTCGGCCGGCTTGAAGTCGTACTTCTCGTCGCCCAGATCGAGCTCGTCCGTGGAGCGGATCTCGTCTGGCCAGTGGAGGGTCGTCACGAGCATCGTGTCGCCAAACGGGTCGAGCGCGGCGAGCGCCTCGCGATCCTTGATCACGACCTTGCAGATCGCGGTCAGGCCCTCTTCCTCGAGGACGGATTTGAGCAGGTGGAACGCCTTGCGGCCCACCTTGTCGGGTTCCAGGTAGTACGCGCTCTTGACGAACCGGACGGCGGCGTCGTCGCGCTGGGCCTTCGTGAATTGTTCGATCTCGATCGAGCGCACCGTCTTGAGCGGGACGTTCTCGAGATCCTCGTCGGTCACGACGACGTATTCACCGGGTGAATACTCATATCCCTTCACCGTGTCGGCGCGCGAGATGACCTGATCCTCCACCGGGCAGAAGATCTTCATCTGGATCCGCGACAGGTCGTCCTTGTGGAGCATGTTGAAGCTGATGCCCTTGGACTCGGTCGCGAGATAGAGCTTGACCGGGATGGTGACCAGCCCGAACTGGATGGCCCCCTTCCACATCGAACGCGGCATATTGATCCTCGTGGTCTGCGAACGACCCATGGGGAACCCGGCCCCGGGCCATCGGACGGTCACGATAGCGCACGAACGCAAGCGGACCGATCGCACCGACGCAGCCGAGCGTGACGACCGTGTTTCGGGGCGCCAGATCACGCTACGGGTGGATCTCCGCTTCGGCTTCCGTCACGCGAGCAAGGATGTTGGAGCGCATCTGGTCAAGGCCCGACCAGACGGCCTTGGTCGCGTTCGAGATCGAGGTCAGCTGCGCCTTGAGCCCGCGCACGACATCGAGCTGCTCGCGGATGGCACTGAGCGCGGCGCCAATTGCCGCCGCATCGACTTCCACCTCGTGCTCGACGACGGACGTGAGCGCGAGCAGGCGGGCAAGACGGATAGCGGCCTCCAGGTTGGCCGGTACGGGTGACTCGGGGTCGATCACGCAGTACACGTCGTCACCAACGAGGCTGAACGGTGCCACGCCACTCGGGGCATGGGCCGGCGTGAACACGACCACGGCCACGGCGGCGGCTCGGTTCTCCCTCGCCTCGCGCAGCTCCTCGCGGATGGCGCGCATGGACATCGGGCGATCCTTCGCCTCGATGACCACGCGCAGATCACTCCCGCGCGCCACCCGCGCGTCCACGGTCAGGACGAAGTCGCCCTTCTTGGACTTGAGGAGCGTGCCGGCCTCCGTAGTTGTCCGGTCCAGCAGGTCCCCGGCACCGCGGGCGAGGTCGGCCAGCATCCCCTCGAGCAGGTCCTCGAAGTCCCCGCCCTTTGCGGCCGAGCGGGCACGCTCCGCGCCGCGGGCGGCAGCAGCCGCCTCGATGGCGACGAGGCGCTCCTCGAGCACCTTGAAGCCGGCTGTGATCTCCTGGCGGAACTGATGCATCGGCGAATTGAGCCGGGTGGGATCGAGGAGGATCGCGAGTTTCGACGCATCGCCATCGAAGTAGCGCTCGAGCATGCGGCCGATCCGGCCGATCGCGCTATCGCGCTTCGTTTCGTCGAACAGCTCCTCGACCATGCCGCGGAGCGCCCCTCGGTCACCGAGGAACTTCTCGAGCGTCCTGGGGAGCCGGCCGTCGCCATCGGCGAAGTTCGTCCGGAGGGTTTGTTCGAGTGTCTGCGCGGCCTTCTCGTTGACCGACTCGGCCTGCCGGACGAGCTTCTCGAACTCGGCGCGGACGACGTCGACGTTGACTGTCACGCCGGCGTCCTGGAGGGCGAGGAGCCCGATCCGCATGGCACGCTCCACGAGATCGGCGCGATCCGCCGTCGGCCGCTCGCCGACGAACGCGGCCAGCGCCTGGTCACGGATCACGAGTCGTTCGACCACGATGCGGTCGCCCTCGAGGCGGACCCGGGTTGGCGGAACAACCTCAGGATCGGCGTGAACGACGGTGAACGGCGGGTGCGTCGCGGCTTCCATGGCAGAACCATCGGCGTGGTCCGTGTCACCTAGCGTGTCACGACACCGGAAAGCCCCCACGGGAATCGAGACCCTTCCCGCTGATGCACGTCGAATGCATCATGGGAAGCGGGGAGGCGATGAGGCGGGGAGGCAGTCGGTGGCGGCCGATGGTGGCCGGTGGCGGCCGATGGCGGCCGATGGTGGCCGGTGGCGACGGCGTGCATCCCCACCAGCCCGCGCATCCGAGATCAGGCGATGCATTCGAGCTGCATCACGCGGAGGGGGTCGTTTCCGCCCCGAGCTCAGCTCCCTCGA
>JBKKCW010000232.1:0-3142 GCA_046712485.1 Candidatus Limnocylindrales bacterium | reverse complement strand
CGTCATCGTGCGCCCCAGGCCGACATGCACGTTCGGCGGGCGGCTTGGGGCCCGCACGCTCGGTTCGGATAGTCCAAATCGGCCGCGGCACCGGGACTCCACGTCGCATCGGCCCGCAGTCTCGTTGCCGAACCTCACGACCTCCACCCTGGACTTGGGTGGTGCCCGTATTTCGTCGGGAGCGTCGAACGACCGCACGGCGAGCCGTGCCTCGACTTCTCCTACTTCGACGCGAGCCTAGGGGTCAACTGGACCGATCATGCCCGCCGCCACGGGCTCCCGGTTTTCCGCGTCGATTTGTGCGGCGTCATCCTCGGCCGAGACGTGATCACTCGAAATGTCAAGCACTCCGTAGGTCCGCTGGGCCTCAGCCGCCGCACGCCGCATCTCGAGCCTGGGGTCGAAGACGTCGAATCCCCAAGGCGCCGGACGTTCAGTTCTCATGGAAACTTCCCCGGTATGCGGTGCGCTCCGGTAGACAGGCTCGGCCGCGCAGGCCCCACGATTATCCGTCTGGATCGCCGGCTCTGGCGTTTCAAGGTCCTTGCAACGCCATTACAGCGGGCAGCCAGACCATTCAGGAGGCACCGATGCACGTGGATGAGATCCGCTTCCTCTACGCCTATGACCGCTGGGCAACACGCCAGGTGCTTGCCGTGCTCGACGGCCTGGATCCGGCCGTGTGGACGCGGCAGAACGTCGTCGGCGATAGGGGTCTGGCCGGCATCCTCGTCCATCACCTTGGGGCATCACAACGCTGGCGCCACGGCTTCCAGGACACCGGGCAGGAGCCCGAGCCCGAGGTCGGGCCACTTCCGACGATCGACGAGCTTCGCGAATGGTGGGACGCCGAGTGGGTCGCCGTGGACGCCTGGCTCCCGACGGTGACCGAGGGCTTCGTCGGGTATGTCCACGACGGGGTCCCTGTCTGGCAGATGCTCGTGCATGTCGTGAACCACGGGACACAGCACCGGGCGGAGGCCGCGGCGCTGCTGACCGCCGAGGGCAGATCGCCCGGCGAGCTCGACCTCATCAACTACGCCGAGGAACAGGCGGCGCGATCCTGACCTGGGTTGGCCCAGCAGGCCGGGCCATCACGGGCGGGGGCCGTGGCGACCCGTGTCCTCAGCTGACCGCTTTTTTCACGAGGGCGGCGATCCGTTTCTCTTCGGCTGCGGTCAACTTCGTCAGCGCCCAAGAGGTCGGCCACATGGTCCCCTCGTCGAGGTTAGAATCCTCGTTGAAGCCGAACGTCGCGTACCTCGACTTGAACTTGTCCGCGGCCGTGAAGAAGCAAACGATCTTGCCGTCCCTGGCATACGAGGGCATCCCGTACCACAGCTTTGGCGTGAGGCCCGGCGCGTTGGCCGTGACGATAGCGTGGATACGCTCGCCGATTGTGCGGTCCGATTCCGGCATCTCGGCGAACTTCGCGAGCACGGCGCGCTCCCCTTCCGCCCTATCCGCGCTCGAACGCGCCTCCGCCTTGAGCTCCTTGGCGCGATCCCTCATCGCGGCTCGCTCCTCGGCAGAGAATCGATCGGACGTCTTGGTGGTCGCGCTCTTGGTGGTCGCGCTCTTGGTCGTCTTCTGGGTAGGGGTCATGCGAGGTTCCTCTCAGTGAGATTGATCTGGTCGACGCTGATGCTACGGAACCGCGGTCGCGGTGGCTTCTCCGAAACTGCTCGATTGACCCCCCTAGTCCCGATCCAGCTCGCGCGCCAGTCGCTCTTCGCGCGACATCCTGGCCAGCTCCGCCGCATGTCGGGTGTAGTCGATCAGCGTCGTCTCGGGGATCGCTTCGCCCGGTTCGTAGGTCACGTAGCGGACCTTGCGCAGCTTGATTTGGGCGCCGCGAAGGATGTTCTCTGGGTCGTCCATCCAGATCCCGTATTCCCAGCCGAGATGGGCGTGCTCCGGCTCGGGCCAGACGAACGCGAAGTAGCGCGACTTCTTGCCAACGGGAACGTCGTAGCCGATCAGACCCCAGCCGGGCCGCACGCGCTCGATGGCCTCGGGCACGGCCCGTTTGACGACGGCCCGCAGACGGTTGACGGCCTTGCGGATCCCTGGCGAGTAGCGCTCGAGGAGCAGTTCCGGTGGAAATGTATCTGTCGTCACGCGATCAGGAATGGCGCGGGATGAGCGGCTTCTCGCCGCGAGCCTTGAGCTGTTGCACCGTCCAGCTGTTGCCATCCGGGTCGCTGAAGCTGAACAGCGTGCCTCCGTCGCGCGGGTCGATGACCTGGATGTCGCTGCAGTCGACCCCGCGGCCGACGAGCTCGTTGCGCGCGATCTCGGCGTCGGCGACGCAGAGCTGCAGGCCGCGTAACGATCCGGGCGCCATCTCCCGATGCGCCGGCAGGTTACCGACGACGATCGAACACCCCGACCCGGGCGGGGTCAGCTGTGCGATGTGCACATCCGGCGTTCGCGTGTCGTGATCGAGGTCGAAGCCGACCTGGTCACGATAGAACGCGATCGAGCGATCGATGTCGCCGACCGGCAGAAGCACGACTTCGAGCGTCCAGTCCATGGTTGCCTCCTGACGGCGGCGTCAATGCTCGCCGGCATCCGACCGGCGTGGAACCTGGGGCGACCGCCGGCCGTCCGTCCAGCATGACAAGATTCCCGTTCTCCATGCTTGCACTTGCCAGCGCGCTTCTCATCGTGGCGTGCTCGGCGTCCGGCGGTTCCAGCACCGCCCCGACCACCCTTGACGGACGGACTTTCCTGTCGACCGCGATCGAGGGGGCGAGCCTCGTGCCCGATGCACAGGTCAGGCTGTCGTTCGCGGACGGCGGTCTCACGGCGAACGCTGGCTGCAACCACCTGGGCGGCGCGTACACGATCGATGGCGACAGGATCCGGACGGCCCAGATGTCGAGGACGGAGATGGCCTGCGAGGAACCGCTGATGCAGCAGGACGAGTGGTTGGCGGCATTTCTGGGCGACGTCGCGTTCACGCTCGATGCGAATACGCTCATCCTGACAAACGGAGACGTGCGCCTGACCCTCACCGACAAAGAGGTCGTGACGCCAGATCAGTCCCTCGAGGGGCGGACTTGGGTTCTCGACGGGATCGTGTCCGGTGACGCAGTTTCGAGCGTACCGGCAGGGGTCACCGCGTCGATCAAGGTGG
>JBKKCW010000231.1:0-4785 GCA_046712485.1 Candidatus Limnocylindrales bacterium | reverse complement strand
AGCGTGCATTGTGGAGCGCTCGCGCTCGATGGGGAGCCTGGCGCCGCGTAGTGGTCTGTACGTGCAGTTATGCGGCACATGACCAGACGAGACGCCAGCGTCAACGTCGTGCCCGGGAATCACAGGTAGGCGTTGGCTCCTGCTCCCAGGGACGCCCGCACTGTTCGTCTAGCGACCGCGTCGAGGGCGTCAACCAGACCCCGATCGAGGTTGAGCGATTCGATCCGGTGAAACGCCAAGCCGCAGCGCTCGGCCTGCTCGCGGGCACCAATGTCGATGTCGTAGAGGATCTCGAGGTGGTCGGCCAGGAACTGGACCGGGACCACGAGGACGGATCGTCCTCCGGCCGCGGCGATCTCGGGCATGAGGTCGGCGAAGTCCGGCTTCATCCACTCCCCGGGCTCATGGCCTGCGCTCTGCCAGCAAAACGACCACTCCCCGTCCAGCAGGCCGGCGCTCGCGCTCACCGCTTCGGCAGTCGCACGGAGCTGGCCGAGATAGTCCGGCTCTTGATCCGCCACGCGCCTCGGCAGGCTGTGGGCGGTCATGAGGACGGTGACGGCGTCGCGCTCGTCGGTCGGCAGTCGCCCGAGGGCTTCCGTCGTCCGAAGCGCGAGCGCGGAGACGAACGCCGGTTCGTCGTGCCAGGCACCGGCTACGGTCACTTCCGGCGCGTTGACTCCGAGTCTCGCCCGCGCCTCCTCGATCGCCTTGGCGTAACCGCCCATCAGCAGTGGAGAGAACTGCGGCGAGAGGACGATCGCGGCAATGTGCTGCACCCCACGCTCGGCGAGGGCTCGCATGCCGTCCGTGATTGACGGCGGAGAGAAGCGCATCCCGACCTCGACTGGCCAGCCGAGCGACTCGCCGAGCACTGCCGCCTGCGCGCAGGTGATCTCGACGAGCGGCGAGCCACCGATGACCCGGTAGCGCCGGGTGAATTCGTCGACGAGCGCTGCGTCCGGTTCGCGCCCACCGCGGACGCGCGCCAGGTACGCCCGTACGTCCTCGCGCTCCAGCGACGCGGGAGAGCCATAGGTCATGAGGAGGACGCCACGGCGCTCGGCGCCGGTCACGCGACAATCTCGGCGCTGGCTCCAACGCGGGCGGTCTGCACATGGACGAAGTCCACGAGGCGTCGCAGGAGCGCGGTGTCCGATTCGGGCAGCACGCCGTGGCCGAGGTTGAAGACGTGGCCCGGTCGGCCGGCGGCCTCGGCAAGGACGGCTCGTGCGCCCGCCTCGGTCGCCTCCCAGCCGGCGAGAACGCGAGCCGCATCGAGGTTGCCCTGGACGCCCCGGTCGTAGCCCACCCGGCGCCAGGCGTCCGACAGCGACACCCGATGGTCGACGCCGATCACGTCGCCGCCGGCCTCGGCCATGAGCTCGAGCAGGGCCGCGGTGCCGGTCCCGAAGTGGATCGTCGGCACATCGTGAAGCGCCGCGAAGATCCTCCGGACGTGGGGCTGAACAAACGCCGCGTAGTCGGCCGGACCGAGGCCACCGACCCAGCTGTCGAACACCTGGACGACCTGGGCGCCGGCATCGACCTGGGCCCGGAGATAGGCGACGACCATGGTCGACAGGCGACCCAGGAGGTCATGCCACGCCGCGGGCTCGCGGTACATGAATGCCTTGGCGGTGACGAAGTCACGGGACGGGCGGCCTTCGATGAGGTAGCAGGCAAGGGTGAACGGAGCGCCCGAAAAGCCGATCACGCCCGTCTTCCCGTCGAGCTCGCGACGCACCAGGCGGATCGCGTCAAGGGTGAACGACACCTCAGCCGGATCGAACGGCCGGAGCGCGGCGACGTCCACGGCCGAGCGGATCGGCCGGTCGATGATCGGCCCGACATCGGGCTCGATTCGCAGGTCGACCCCCATCGGCTCGAGCGGCAGCATGATGTCGGCGAACAGAACCGCCGCGTCGACGCCGAGTTCGCGGACCGGCATGAGCGTGACCTCGGCACACAGCTCCGGAGTCTTGGCGAGCTCCAGGATCCCGTACCGCTCGCGGAGAGAGCGATATGCCGCGAAGCTCCGGCCGGCCTGCCGCATGAACCAAACGGGCGTGGCGTCGACCGGTTCGCGGCGGCAGGCCCGCAAGAAACGATCGTTCATGCCGCGAACGCCGATCGGGCAGCGCTCAGCGTCGCCTCGATCTGGGCCCGGCCATGGGCCATCGACACGAACCACGCCTCGAACTGCGAGGGCGGCAGCATGACGCCCTGATCGAGCATCGCGCCGAAGAACCGGGCGTACGCCTCTCGATCGGAGGCGAGTGCCTCGGCGGCATTGACCGGCGGCGTCGTCCGGAAGAAGACCGTCAACAGCGATCCGACCCGGACGACGGCCACATCCCGCCCCGCATTCGTCGCGGCCGCAGCAAGACCTTCTGCAAGCGCCGCTGCCGACTCCTCCAATGCCGCGTAGCGCGAGTCATCCAGCTCGGCGAGGGTAGCGATGCCTGCGGCCATCGCCAGCGGATGGCCCGACAGGGTGCCCGCCTGGTAGACCGGGCCGGCCGGCGCGACAATGTCCATGAGGTCAGCCCGGCCGCCATAGGCCCCGATCGGCATGCCGCCACCGATGATCTTGCCCAGGGTCGTCAGGTCCGGTGTGACGCCGAATCGCGCCTGCGCGCCGCCGAGCCCAAGCCGGAACCCGGTGATGACCTCGTCGAAGACGAGGATGGCGCCGTCGGCGCGGGTGGTCGTGCGGAGGTGCTCGAGAAACCCCGGTACCGGCGCGATGATCCCGGTGTTCGCGACCACGGGCTCGACGATCACCGCCGCGATCCGGCCGGCGTGCTCGACAAAGGCCTGGGTCACGGCGGCCGGGTCGTTGAAGGGCAGCACGATCGTCGTGGCAGCCACCGCGTCGGGCACGCCTGCGCTGCCCGCGATCGCCAAGGTGGCGACCCCGGAGCCAGCCTCGACCAGGAGACCATCTGAGTGCCCATGATAAGCGCCCGCGAACTTCACGACGAGATCCCGCCCGGTCGCCGCGCGAGCCAGGCGGAGACCGCTCATCACTGCCTCGGTTCCCGATGACGTGAACCGGAGACGTTCGATCGACGGCATGGCCGCTCGGATCGCCTCGCCGAGCTCGATCTCGAGCGGGTTCGTTGCGCCCAGGGCCAGGCCGTTGGCGGTGGCGGCGACTATCGCGTCGATGACCTTCGGATGGGCATGGCCCAGGATCGCCGGCCCCCACGCGCCGACGTAGTCGACGTACCGCCGGCCGTCGGCATCCCAGACGTACGGTCCCTCGCCGCGCTCGAGGATGAGCGGCGGCCGGCTGACGGCCCGGAAGGCCCGCACGGGGCTGTTGACTCCGCCCGGAAACAATCGCTCGGCTCGATCGACGAGTCCCGCGCTCCTCTCGGTCGGTGCCGTCCGAATCGTCACGATGCGCCCAGGAGCCCGAGGATCTCGTCGAACGGACGATGGATCCCGAGCAGGATCGGGGTGTCACTGACCGTCGACCGGCGGCTCTCCGTCGACCGGAGCGCCCGGACGAGGTCACCGAAGGCGACCAGATCGTCGGTCTCGTAGGCGACGACGAAGTCCTGCGAGTCGAGCCCGAAGGAGTAGGCCAGGGCCTGCCGGATCGTCGGGTAGTCGTGGCCGACACGCATGTGTTCGTTCATCACGCCTTGACGGGCCTCCTTCGAGAGCAGATACCAGTCGGTGTTCTTCGTGAACGGGTAGACGACGAGGTAGCGGGACCGCTCGCCGCTGAACAGCGACTGCTCCTGGGCGGTTGGCTTGCGCACGTACTGCGAGGGCCCGATCCGGCCGATGAGCGAGTGGGTCACGGTCAGCCAGCTGCCCATACCGGCGCGCAGGAGCGCGGCCGCGGACGACTCCAGGGCGTCGACGCTCGGAGCCATCCGCCAGAACAACAGGTCCACCCCGGGCTCGAGGCCGATCGACGAGTAGACGATGCTCCGCACGCCCTCGGGCTCAGTCGCCGAGGCCGCCTCCGCGAAGCGGCAGCCATCGTCGTGGCGTTCGTCGTCCGTCCGGCGGCGCCAGGCGGGATCGAGCCCAAGGCCGAGCGCCTGGATGTAGACCTGCTCATCGGCGCTCATCGCTCCTCCCGCAGCCAGGTCGCGAGGTCCGCCGCGGCATAGGTGATGACGATCCCGGCGCCCGCCCGGACGATCGCCGTCATCGCCTCGGTCACCGCCCGCCGGCCGTCCAGCCAGCCCCGCTCCGCCGCGGCCGCGATCATGGCGAACTCGCCGGACACCTGGTAAGCGGCAATGGGCACGTCGAACCGCGCCCGCGCCGCGGCGACGAGGTCGAGACCCGGCAGGGCGGGCTTGACGAGCAGGATGTCGGCGCCCTCGGCGATGTCGAGATCCATCTCGCGGAGCGCCTCGCGGCCATTCGCTGGGTCCATCTGGTAGCCCCGCCGGTCGCCGAACGCCGGCGCGCTGTCGGCCGCCTCGCGGAACGGGCCGTAGAAGGCGGAAGCGTGCTTGGACGCGTAGGCCATGATCGCGGTCTGCTCGTAGCCAGCCGCATCGAGCGTCGCTCGGATTGCGCGGACCTGGCCGTCCATCATCGCGCTCGGCGCCACGATGTCGGCGCCGGATCGCGCCTGTGCGACTGCTGTCTCGGCGAGCCGGACCAGCGCTGCGTCGTTGTCGACGGAATCATCAACGGCGAGCGGCCCGCAATGGCCGTGGTCCGTGTACTCGCACAGGCAGGTATCCGCGATCGTAACGAGTGGCAGCTCGAGCGCGCGGATCCGCCGAAGGGCATCCTGCACGATGC
>JBKKCW010000230.1:0-2752 GCA_046712485.1 Candidatus Limnocylindrales bacterium | reverse complement strand
GGTTTAGGCTACACCGCGCGGGACGTGAAACGGCCCCCTTCCGGAGGAAGGAGGCCGTTCCGATTAGCCAGGGAAGGTCCGGTCAGCGGACGCGGTACTTCTCCAACGTCATGATGCTGTTGGCGTTGTACGGGGTGGGGTTCGCCTGCGAGCGGACGTACCACAGCCCCGATGACGTGAACCGGAACGTGGTCGACGCCACGCCGGCGCTGTTGATGATCACGTCGCGCTTGGTGACCAGCCGGTACGCGCCCGAGCTGAACCGGTAGAAGTAGAAGCTCACGCGCGCCGGAGCCAGCTCCGGGCGAGCCGGTCGGACGGTCGTGCTGAACGTGATCGCCGTGTTGCGATTGATCGTCTTCGTTGCGCCGTTGTTGGTCGGGCGCAAGAGAGCCAGCTGCCGAACGACCGTTCGAACCTGGTTGCTGTTGGCCGCGCCAAGGTCAGCCGCGCCGGCGAAGACGGCACGGTAGTACAGGTTCGTGACCGGGGTGTAGAAGAACGAGGCTCGTCCATTCGCGTCTGTGGTGAGGGTCGTGATCGTCGTCCACGTGACGAGGTCACGGGTGCCCTGGAGCTGGAACGATCGGTTGCCGCCACCCGGCATCGTGAACTGCGCGGTCAGGGTGAAACCCTGGCCCCACAGGATCACCGGGTTCTGTGCGCCGGGCGGGATCGGCGCCGACGTGGTCAGCGTGATGACCGCGGTGACGGCGTTCCACGTGACCGTGTTGTCCGTGCTTGTCGAGGCAAGGTTGCCCTGGGCGCTGGCGTTCTGGGCGCCTCCGGCCGGGACGGTCGCGATGACCGTGCCCGACGTCGTCATGCCACTGACGGCGACGTTGTAGGTCGTACCCGACCCGGTCACGGTCACGGTCTTTGTTCCGCCAGCGGTGCCCGTGATCGTCACGTCACTGCTCGTGAAGCCGGTCACGGGTGCGCTGAAGACGACCGTGAAATTGATCGGCGACAGCGATGTCGGGTCGGCTTGGCCGGAGGCCTGGTTGATCGTGACCGTCGGGCTGCCCGGCGACCAGGTGACCGTGTTGTCCGTGCTGGTGGAAGCCAGGTTGCCCACGCCGCCACTCGTCGCGACGCCCGCAGGGACGGTCGCGATGACCGTACCGCCCGTTGTCATGCCGCTGACGGCTGCGTTGTAGGTGGTTCCACTGCCGGTCACCGTGACGGTCTTCGTGCCGCCAGCCGTACCCGTGATGACCACGTCGGATCCGGTGAAGCCCGTCACCGGCGAGCTGAAGACCACGGTGAAGTTGATCGGCGACGTGGCCGTGGGATCGGCCTGCGTGGTCGCCTGGTTGATCGTCACAGTGGGGGCTCCGGGCGCCCACGTGACGGTCTTGTCGGTGGAGGTTGATGCGGTGTTGGCGTTGCCGGCCGCGTCGGTCGCGGACCCCGCCGACAGATCAACGATGACCGTTCCGGCCGTGGTAAGGCCACTGATCGCAACGTTGTAGCTCGTTGGCCCGCCGGTGACGGTCACGACCTTCGTGCCGCCGGCGGTGCCGGTGACGTCCACATCGGCTGACGTGAAGTCGCCAACGGGGTTCGTGAATACCACGGTGAAGTTGATCGGCTGAATCGACGTCGGGTCGCTCTGGCCGGCGGCCTGGTTGACGGTGACGCCGAGAGCCGTCTGGATGGTCACCGACAGGGCCGGTGACGCGACGCTCGTCCCGCTCAGGTTCGTTGCCGTCGCGGTGAAGGCATAGGTGCCCGCAGCGAGTGCGCTGCTCGTGATCGCCCAGGCGCCCGCGCCATCCGCGGCATCGGTGCCAACGAAGACAGCACCCGCATACAGGTCGACCGTCGAGTTCGCAGGAGCCGTCCCGGTAAACGAAGGAGTCGTGTCGGACGTGATGTTGTCCGTGCTCGAGGGCCCGGTGTCGCTCGCGGCGATGAGGTCCGGGGCCGATGGCGCCGCCGGGACAGTGGTGTTGATCTCGATCGACAGCGCGCCCGATGCCGGTGACGGTCCATTGCCGGCCGCGTCTGTCTGGGTGGCCGTGACCGAATGGACGCCGGGCGAGAGGGCAGAGCTCGTGAGCGTCCATGTCGTGCCAGTTGCAGTGCCGGTGGCGACGACTGCGGCGTCGACGAGAAGTTGAACCGTGGCGTTCGCCTCGGAGGTCCCGGTGAACGTCGGGGTTGTGTCGGACGTGATGTTGTCGGTGCTCGATGTCCCGGTGTCACTGGCAGCGGTGAGATCAGGCGTACCCGGCGCCGCCGGCGCTGTGTTGTCCGTCGTGACTGTGAGCGCCACCGACGGGGCACCTTCGGCACCCGCTGGATGCGTTGCGGTCGCCGTGATCAGGTTGGCGGCGTTGTCGGTCAGCGCGGTCGTGGTCGTGACGCTCCAAACGCCGGAGCCGTTGGTATTGCCGGTGCCAATGGCCGTTCCGTCATCGCGAAGGCTGATCGTAGTCCCGGCTTCGGCCGTGCCCGTGAACGTCAGGCCGATGAGCGTCTTTGTGATGTTGTCCGTATTGCTATTGCCCGTGTCGCTTCCCGCCGCGAGGTCCGGCGTCGAGGGCGCCGTCGCCGGCTCGGTGGCAAGGACGATCCCAGCGGGCAGCATCGAGGCAAGCAGGGCCAACGCCAGGACGAGCGTCGCGCCGCCCAAGCGATGCGAACCCGAGACGCGCGGGGAAGTGGCTGTCATGTTCACGGTTCCTCCCTTATCAGTGCCGCCCGGCGACGGTCACACTACGCCCCGGTCAGGACATTGTCGAAC
>JBKKCW010000229.1:0-3128 GCA_046712485.1 Candidatus Limnocylindrales bacterium | reverse complement strand
GTCACCGATGGGCCGTTCGCCGAATTCATCGGCACGGTCGACGAGGTCAACCCGGAGCGCAACAAGGTCAAGGTCCTGGTGAGCATCTTCGGCCGCGAGACCCCGGTCGAGCTCGACTTCCTGCAGGTCGAGAAGCTCTAAGAAAGGAATCAAGGACACCCGTGGCCAAGAAGATCCGCATCGTGCTCACCCTCCAGCTTCCGGCTGGCAAGGCGACCCCGGCCCCGCCGGTCGGTACCGCCCTGGGTCCGCACGGCATCAACATCGTCGAGTTCACCAAGTCCTACAACGAGAAGACGGCCGACAAGGCAGGCCAGGTCATCCCGGCCCAGATCACGATCTTCGAGGATCGATCGTTCACGTTCATCCTCAAGACCCCGCCCGCGGCGGACCTGCTGCGCAAGGCGGCGGGTGTCGAGAAGGGCTCAGGGACGCCGCTTCGGGACAAGGTCGGGCGCGTGACTCGCGACCAGATCCGCGAGATCGCGGCGATCAAGATGACCGATCTCAACGCCAACGATCCGGACGCAGCGATGCGCCAGGTCGAGGGGACCGCCAGGTCCATGGGGATCGAAGTCGTCGGCTAGCCGTCAACGGGGCCACCGCCAAACGCTCACCCCGCGTCAAGGGGGAGGCCGGATCCGCCGGCCGAAGGAAGGAACCGCGACATGGCAAGACACGGCAAGAAGTACGTCGAGGCGGCGAAGCTGGTCGACCGTACCGTCATCTACCCGCCGCTGAAGGCGGTCGAGCTGGCGAAGCAGACGACCACCGTCGCCTTCGACGCGTCGATCGAAGCGCACCTTCGGCTCGGCGTGGACCCGCGCCACGCGGACCAGATGGTCCGGGGCACGGTCGTCCTTCCGCACGGCACCGGCAAGATCGTCCGCGTCGCCGTCTTTGCCCAGGGCGAGAAGGCGCAGGAAGCACTGCGCGCCGGGGCCGATGAGGTCGGCGGCGACGACCTGGTCAAGAAGATCGAGGCCGGCTGGCTCGAGTTCGACGTCGCGCTCGCCACGCCCGACTCGATGGGCATGGTCGGAAAGCTCGGCAAGATCCTTGGTCGCCGTGGGCTGATGCCGAACCCGAAGGCCGGGACGATCACGTTTGATCTCGAGCGCGCAGTCAAGGAGGTCAAGGCCGGCCGCGTCGAGTTCAGGGTTGACAAGGCGGGGATCGTCCACGTCGCACTCGGCAAGAGCAGCTTTGAAGCGACACAGCTGCTTGACAACCTGGCCGCGCTCGTCGAGGCGATCAACCGGGCCAAGCCCAGCGGGGCCAAGGGTCAATATCTGAAGGGTCTGACAATCGCGAGCACGATGGGCCCGGGCATCCGGGTCGATGTGCCCGCGGTTCTCGCCGCCGCCGCCGCGTAACATCCGGGGGCCGGGATTGCCGGCAACCAGCCGCGTGACGGCCGAGAGGCCGATCTTGCCACATAATCGTTTTACGATCAGGCGTGCCGAGATCAAGGCGGCGCCGAGCACGTGGAGCCAGCGCATCCGTGATGCGTGAGCGAAGCGCGCCGAGGCGCCAACGCGGGTGGTTGGCGTGCATGGTCGTCAAACGCAAAGACGGACCGCCGCAGACAGCCTGCGCCCTTACCCGTCGCGGACCGCCAGGTCAACGACGGACGGGGCTTAATCCGCCGGAAACGGCGAGCACGCCGAGGCAGACCGGTGCCGCTCCACCTTCGGGTGGGCAGCGCCCCTGCGTTCTGGGGTGAACCTCCGGTGAGGTTCCCAAGGCCCGTCGCAGGGATGCCCGATCGATGATCGGTTGCCCACCGCCGCACGCCGGTCGCGTGCCGAAGCACAGGAGGGCCCCATGCCCACCGAGGCCAAGCAGGCGACCGTCGCCGAGCTGCGCGAGGAGCTCGCCAAGGCTCGGACGATGATCGTCTCGGAATACCGCGGCCTCAAGGTCAAGGAGATCGCCGAGATCCGGCGTGCTCTGCGCAAGCAGGACGTCACCTACCGCATCGTCAAGAACCGCCTGCTGCGCATCGCCGCCGACGACGCAGTCGGAACGGCACTCGGCCCGCTCCTGGTCGGCCCGACAGCGATCGCATTCGGGAACGACGAGGCAGGGACCGCCAAGGCGGTGATCGATGCGACCCGACCCTACAACCGCATCGTCAGGATCACGGGTGCCGTGCTCGGCGACCGGGCCATCGGTGCCGACGACGTGACCCGGCTCGCTGCGCTGCCACCACGCGAGGTCCTGCTGGCCAAGCTTGCCGGTGGAATGCAGGCGCCAGTGGGCACGCTCGCCGGCCTGTTCGCTGCCCCGCTGCGCAACCTGGGCTATGCCCTGCAGCAGCTGGCCGAGCAGAAGGCCCAGAGCGAACGCGCGGCGTAAGCAGCGCGTCCAACAAGACAACACCCTGAAGGAGATATCCAATGGCAGTCACGACCCAGGACGACCTGCTCGAGGCGATCGACAAGATGACGGTCCTCGAGCTGTCCGAGTTCATCAAGCGCTTCGAGGAGCGGTACGGCGTCACGGCCGCGGCCCCGGTCGCAGCAGCCGCGGCACCCGCCGCTGCCGGTACCGGTGGCGACGGCGCTGCCCCGGCCGCCGTCGAGGAGCAGACCGAGTTCACCGCGACGCTGACCGAGATTGGGCCAAACAAGATCCCCGTCATCAAGGTCGTCCGCGAACTGACCGGTCTCGGCCTCAAGGAGGCAAAGGATCTCGTCGATGCGTCGCCGAAGCCCGTCAAGGAGGGCGTCACGAAGGACGAAGCCGAGAAGATCAAGGCCGCTCTCGAGGAGCAGGGGGCCAAGGTCGAGATCAAGTAGTTCGCCGTCTGGTTTCGGGCCGGCGTTCGCGTCGGCCCGAACAGGCCAGTCGGCCCGCGGTCGCATCCGCAGTCGGCCCGCGGGGGTCAGTCCGCCGAAAGGTGCCGGCGTGCGCGTCTGAAGTGCAATACCCGCACATTCCAGCGTGGCCGACCCCGAAAATCATCGCAGCTTGTCGTTTCAGCGACCGACCACGAGACGACTGTCGAAATGCTGCGCCTCACAAGCGCAGAGGGCGTCAGCCGAGGACCGAACGGGGAGCAACTATGCCCACGATTCGGCCCGGCGGAGTGCGGGCGAGCGGCCTCGCAATGCCAGCAGCGT
>JBKKCW010000228.1:0-4500 GCA_046712485.1 Candidatus Limnocylindrales bacterium | reverse complement strand
ATGCGACTCACTTCATCGGCGAGTTGCGGCAGACCGCCGAGTCAAACGGCGACGTAGTATTCGAGCGTGTCCGCCGGTCCGCCGGAAATGAGTTCGGGCCTCGCCAGGCGCGCCATCCCCCGATGCCACACCAAGGGAGCATCCCGACGGCATATCGCCAATAGACTTCGGCGACGCAGCCCCGGGGCTCCTGTCCGAGCAACGGGACCGAGGGCTCAGTCGTTGGCTTTGGCCGGCTGTCCTGTTCGGCCTGTCGCCCGGCTCATGCTCGCACCGGCCAGGGTTAGACTGCCGCTTCGAAGCGCTGAACGAGCACCTTCGGAGGCAGCACATGGCGCCGATGGCGGAGGCCGATTGGCGGAGGAGGCTCGACGGGTCCGATCAGGGCGTCCGGCCACTCCGCCGGTTCTGGCGAAGCCTCCCGGCAGCGCCTCGCTGCAAGCTCTGCCTCCGGCCGTTTGCCGGGCCGGGCGGCGCTGTGATGCGGATGATCGGGCTCGGCCCATGGGGCAAGAACCCGAAGTACTGTCGCGGCTGCTATCAGGACATCGACGCAAACCATGGTGGCGCTGAAGTCGAGCTGTCGATGCTGTTCGCGGACGTACGTGGCTCGACAGGCATCGCGGAGAGGATGGCTCCACGCGACTATTCGACGCTCCTCAATCGGTTCTACGAGATTGCGACTCGCGTGCTCATCGAGCGCGAGGCCGTCGTCGACAAGTTCGTCGGTGATGAGGTCGTCGGGCTGTTCGTGCCAGGCATGGCCGGAGTAAACCACGCGGGGAAGGCGATCGACGCGGCGGTCTCGCTCTTGAAGGCAACCGGCCATGGCTCGCCAGACGGGCCTTGGATCCCGGTCGGCGCAGGCGTTCACACCGGTGTCGCGTTCGTCGGGTCAGTGGGTGACCGAGGCGTGACCGATTTCACCGCCCTTGGCGACGCCGTGAACACCGCCGCTCGAGTTGTCTCCATGGCCGGTCCCGGCGAGACGCTCGTCACCCGCGCGGCCGTCGATTTGGCCAAGCAGGCAGGCGTTTCCGAATGGCGGCACCTTGAACTTCGCGGACGAGCCGAGCCAATCGACGTCCTCGTCCTTCGGCCGGCACCTTAGCCGCGGTGAAGCAGGTCGCTTTGCGCCCATCGTGCCCATGGTCAACGTGAGCAAGCGGGCCGGATCCGGGACGCGCTTCATCGACTACGATCGAGCTATGACCGAGCTTGGCCAGCGCGTCGCGTTCCTGGGCCTCGGCACGATGGGCGCGGCCATGGCCGCCAACCTGGCTCGTGCCGGTTTCGTGGTCACGGCATGGAACCGGACGCGAGGTCGCGCCTCGGAACTCAGCGATCTCGGGATCGAGATGGCGCGGAACGCTGCTGAGGCGGCCGCCAAGTCGGACATCGTCGTCATTTGCGTCTCGGACACGCCCGACGTCGAGGCCGTGCTGTTCGGCAAGGACGGCGTGGTCGGCGGCGCGAGGGCCGGCTCGCTGATCATCGATTGCTCCACGATCGCCCCTTCCGGAAGCTGGGGTTTCGCGGCGCGGCTCAAGGAGCACGGGCTGTCGATGGTCGACGCCCCGGTCTCGGGTGGCAGCGAGGGTGCCAGGAACGCCACCCTCACCATCTTCGTCGGCGGCGACGAGGCCGACTTCGAACGGGCCCGCCCGGTCCTGACGGCGCTCGGCCGGACGATCACCCACGTCGGGCCGATCGGCGCCGGTCAGGCGGTCAAGGCAGTCAACCAGGTGATCCTCGCCGGCACGTACCTCGGAGTCGCAGAGGGCATCGTCCTCGCGATCAAGGCCGGCCTCGATGTCGAGCAGGTCGTCGAAGCCCTCGGCGGCGGGGCGGCGCAGAGCTGGGTCCTGGCGAACCGGAGTGGCCGGATGATCGACAACGACTACCCCCTCGGGTTCAAGGTCGCGCTCCATCGCAAGGACCTCGGGATCGCCCTCGAGCTCGCCAATCAGCTCGGCGCGGTCCTCCCGGTCAGTGGGCTCGCTGCCCAGTTCGAATCGGGGCTGATCGCCGGCGGCCACGGCGAGGACGACATCTCGGCTGTGGCCAGGACGATCCGGGCGCTGTCAGCCCTCGAGGGCTGACCCTCAGTCGAGCCCGACCAGCAGCATGGGGTCGCCCAGCTTCCCGTCATAGCGCGGACGGAACCGCGCGACGTTGTACATGGCCGGGACATCGACCTTGCGTGGTCCGAGCGCAGGGTCAGGGAGGTCGGTGTGCGCGTATTTTCCGTCCCGGATCGCGACCATGCGACCCGTGACCCCGGTCTCGACCAGGTCCATCGCGACATTGGCAAAGGTCGTGGCGACCATGGAGTCGACCGAGTCGGGTTCGCCGCTGCGCAGGTCGTAGGTAAGCTCCGAGGCCAGCGTCTCGATCCCGGTCCGCGCTCGAAGCTCGTGGGCGAGCGCTTCGCCGACATTCGCCTTGTGACGGTGGCCAAAGGCATCCGCGTCGCCGACGTCGCTCATCTTCGCGCCCCGCCAGATCGCGCCTTCGGCGGTGATGACAAATGCATAGTGGCTCGGGTTGGCCTCGTGATCCGCGGCGAGCAACTCAGACAGCGCCGCCAGGTCGTAGGGTGATTCGGGGATCACGCACCGGCCCGAGGTCACGTACGCCGTGTAAAGCGCCGAGAACCCGGCGTCACGACCGAAGATCCGGAAGACCCCGATCCGCTCGTGGCTGCCGAGCGTCGTTCGCTGCCGGTTGATCGCCTCCTTGGCCCGCGTGATCGCCGTCGAAAAGCCGATGCAGTACTCGGTGCCCTGGACGTCGTTGTCCATCGTCTTGGGGATGGCCACGAGGGGCACGCCGGCGTTGACCAGTACCTGCGAGTACGACAGGGTGTCGTCGCCACCGATGGTGACGAGCACGTCCACATCGAGCGCGTCCAGGTTGTCCAGCACGCGGGGCGTCAGGTCGTATAGCCCATCCCCGACGTCGTACGCCTTGCGCGTCGTCTCGTTCATCCAGGGCGGCAGCCCCGCCACGCGCATCTTGCGCGGGTTGGTTCGCGAGGTGTGGAGGATGGTCCCACCGGTCCGTTCGATCGTTCTCGTGTTTATTCGATCGAGCGATCGCAGGTACTGCGGATCGGCGTCAGCCCCGGGACGGACGTGGGTCAGCCCCTCCCAGCCGCGACGGATCCCGAGGACCTCGTATCCGGCTTCCGTCGCGCGGTAGACGACGCTCTTGATGACGGCGTTGAGGCCGGGGACGTCGCCCCCGCCGGTGAGGATTCCAATGCGCTTGGGGCTCGTCATTGCGGGCGACATGCTACGCCTCCGCGATCGACATGGTCGGTTGCGGTTGGGGCCTGGCCAAGGCCGTCTGCTAGCATCCGCACATGAACTACGAGCTGTTCATGGGCGAGGCGCTCGAGGAGGCCAAGCTGGCCTTGTCGCGCGGTGAACGTCCCGTCGCCGCTGTCGCCGTCGTCGACGAGGCGATGGTGGTCCGGGCCCACGACCGCGTGGCTGAAACGAACGACCCGACCGCCCATGCCGTGGTCGTCGCCCTCCGCGAAACCGCCCGAAAGCTCGGGGCCACCCGACTTGCCGACGCCACGATCTTCAGCACGCAGGAGCCGTGCCCCATGTGCGTCGGGGCACTGTTGGCGAGCGACATCGATGCGCTCGTTTACGCGGCGGCGAATGATCGATATGGCGCCGCGGGGACCGTCGTGCAGCTTGCCCAGCATCCTGGCATGCCGCGGCGGATGAAGGTCGTCAGCGGCATCCGGCGGGAGGAGGCGGAGCGCCTCTTCGCGCCAGTTCTCGCTCGTTGACGCCGTAGACCCGGTCGGCCGGGCCCGCCGGCATCGTTTGGTATCCTCTCCGGCGGAGAGGTGTCCGAGTGGTTGATGGTGCCGCTCTCGAAAAGCGGTGTGCGAAAGCACCGCGGGTTCGAATCCCGCCCTCTCCGCCATCTCTGCACCGCGCCGGACACCCAATGCGCGCGTTGCCGTTTGCGGCGGTTCATTCGGGGAGAGGTCGCCTAGTGGACTATGGCGCCGCACTGGAAATGCGGTTCGGGGCAACCCGTCGCGGGTTCGAATCCCGCCCTCTCCGCCAACCGCCCCGCGGTGCGCGCCCGGTGTGACATGACGACGGGCCCGATCGAGCGAACCGGGGTATTCTTGGGTCGCCGTGCTAGGCGGGGAACTAGCGGTGCCCTGTACCTGCAATCCGCTCCAGCAGGGCTGAATTCCCTCTCGAGGTCTCCGCTCTCGAACGCCGCCCGACGATGCGACGTTGAGGACCGGGTCCCGCGCAGCGGCGAACCGCGAACCGTGTCAGGTCCGGAAGGAAGCAGCACTAAGCGATCATCGTCGAGTGCCGCGGAACGGCCTGGTCCGAGCCGCTCGTCATGGTGGGCACGGGAGTCCAGAGGTCGACGGAGGGTGCACGGCAAATCCAGCCCGCTCGCGCCCGATCGGAGGAGGTCATGATCCCGGCCGTACCGCATCAGGCCCTGTAC
>JBKKCW010000227.1:0-6622 GCA_046712485.1 Candidatus Limnocylindrales bacterium | reverse complement strand
CCGTCACCACCGATGGCGGCTAAGCAGGACACTCCTGCTTGACCCGGTGAGTACAGAGTCTTAGGGATCCGATTCGCGCAGGATCTCCTCGCTGAGCTCGGTCTCCGCGCGAGCCTTGGTCGCGATCGTCGCGATGAGCTCCTCGATCAGGGTCGAGAGCTCCAGGACGCGAGGATCTGCGGGGTCGAGCGCGTTCTTCTCGGCTTCGAGACGCCGCAGGAGTTCGGCGTCGTCCTGGATCGCCTCCGACGTCGACCGCAGGTCTTCCTCAGCGTCCGGCATCCCTTTCCCCTCGCTGAACATCATCACGGCTGGGATTCGTCCAATGCCCGTCGCGGTAGACGTACCAGATCGTCGTCGGCTCGTCAGAAAGGACTCGTGCGTGGACGGCCGCATGAGGATAGCGCGACTGTAGCCGCGTCTCGTACTCGCGCAATTCTACGTCGTCCACGAGCTCCGCAAGCGCGAGTTCACCGAAGGCGCGGTCCGTGACAGGGTTGAGGACCAGCGTCGGCTTCATCCCGGCCTATGGTGGCACGCGCCAAAGTCGCGAACAAGTTCCCGTACGGGCTCCGACGTCTACGGAGCCTTGCAGATTGTCGCCGACTCAGGCGCGAGTCGCTGGGTCCCTCACCATGGCCGAACCGATGTCGTGACCATCGGACTTGCCGTCGGTCGGGCCGCTCTTCGCACGCAGGGCCGGCGCGTTCGAGTCCCCCAGTCGACCAAGCGCGGTCATGACCAGGCCAGCGGCGAAGCCGTCTCGGTACGGGCCCAGCATCGGCGGCGGCGCGTCGCGCAGCTGCTTCCAGAGCGGATTGAGCCCCGCCGTGCCGAGCTCTCTCGTGGCGGTGACCATGTCGACATCGATGATCTGGGTCAGATACTCCTCGCCGGAGCCACCGAGCGCGAGCACCCGCCCCTCCGGGTCGACGATGATGCTCCGGCCGGTCCCGAACAGACCGCCGTTGTTCGGATTGACCACGAATATCTGGTTCGAGATCGCATTCGCGCGGGCGAGGACGAGCTCCTGCTCCCGGTCGACGGTGCGGGTCGCTGTGGGCTGAATGATGACTTCGGCACCCATCCATGCGAGCGTCCGAGGGATCTCCGGCACCCACCCGTCGTAGCAGATCGCGAGCCCGAAACGCCCGACCGCCGGGATATCGAAGGTCGAGAAGGAGTCACCCGGAACCGTGGCCTCGTACGGCATCCAGGGAAAGATCTTGCGGTACGTCGCGACGAGCTCACCTTCCGGCGAAAGGACGATGGCCGTGTTGTGGATGGCATCGCCGTTCCGCTCGAAGATCGACCCCGCCACGATCCACTTTCGCACCTTGCGCGCGAGGATCCCAATGCGGTCTGTCAGCGGGCCAGGCACTGGCTCGGCAACACGCGCTGCGTAACCCGCCGGATAGTCGCTCTCGAAGCTGCCGAGGGCGGACAGGTACAGCTCCGGAAAGACGTACAGCTCGAAGGCGGGGAACGTGACGGCCAGCCTCCGTACCTCGCTCTCGAACTTGGCGTACGTCGCCTCGGGGTCATAGGGACGGGGCGCAACCTGGGCTCCGACCACGCCGATGATCCGGCTCACGTTTGGGCTCCTTCCGGCTCGGTGGGCGTCCGTGCATGTGGGAAGTGGCATGCCGCGAACTGGGCGCCCCAGGCGGGGCGGAGGTGGGGATCCTGGGTCACGCAGTCGGCCGGGCTGCCCAGCTCGACGCGGCGTCGACATCGCGGCGCGTAGCGGCACCCTCCCGCGGGTACGGCCGATGCCGGCTGGCTCGTCGACGGCGATAGCTCGAGGCGACGCCCCAACGCCGGCGCAGCCAACAGGAGTGCTCGGGTATAGGGATGCGCCGGGTTCCCGAGAACGTCGTCCGCCTCACCTGTTTCGACGATCCGCCCCCTGTACATCACCCCGATCCGATCGGCGAGATGGCGGACGACGGACAGGTCATGCGAGATGAGCAGGTAGGTCAGTCCGAGGCTCGCGCGCAGATCCAGGAGCAGATTGAGGATCTGCGCCTGCACAGAGACGTCCAGTGACGAGGTGGGCTCGTCGAGCACCACGAGCCGCGGCGAGAGGGCAAGGGCCCGCGCGATTGCCACCCGCTGGCACTGACCGCCCGACAGCTCGTGCGGGCGCCGGTCGACGTGAACCTTGCCGAGGCCGACCTGATCGAGCAGAGCCGCGACGCGCGCATCCACGTCATCCGTGCCCAGCCGCAGGTGCGTCCGTATCGGCTCGGCGACGATGTCCCGGACAGACATTCGAGGATCGAGCGATCCCACGGGATCCTGAAAGACAACCTGCATCCGGCGTCGAACGTCAGTCAGCGCGCCCGCCCGCGCCGTCGTGAGGTCAACACCCTCGAACACGATCGTGCCCGCTGTGGCGTCGATGAGCCGCAGGATGCACCGTCCGAGCGTGGTCTTCCCCGAGCCGGACTCGCCGACGAGGGCGAACGTCTCGCCCTGGTTGATCTCCAGGCTCACGTCGTCGACGGCCGCGACCTGCCTTCCCGCACGGGCACGAAATCGGGTTCCTGGAGCGTCGAATGTCTTCACCAGCCCCTCGATGCGGAGGAGCGGCATCACGTTCGTCATGCCAACGTGTCCATCGCCACCGGAGGGGCTTCGGTCAAGCCAGGAAGGATGCAGGCACTCTCGTGTCCGCCACCGAACGCCTGCACCGGCGGCGGCGCTGAACGACATCGTTCCTGCGCGTGCGCGCAGCGGGGAGCAAACGCGCAGCCGATGACGCGTCCGGCGTCGGTGGGGACGTTGCCGGGGATCGAGCGGAGATGCGCGCCGCGTGTCCCCGCTCCGGGGATCGAATCCAACAAACCCCGGGTATACGGGTGATGTGGACTGTCCAACAGCACTGCCGTGTCCGCGATCTCGACGACGCGACCCGCATACAGCACCGCAACTCGATCACAAAGCGCGGCGACGACTCCCAGGTCGTGGCTGATATACAACACGCTGAACACACGCTCCTGTTGCAGGCGACGCAGGAGCGCGAGGATCTCCGCCTGGATCGTGACGTCCAGTGCCGTGGTGGGCTCGTCGGCGATCAACAGGCTCGGGCGGCACACGAGCGCTGACGCGATCATCGCCCGCTGGAGCATCCCGCCCGAGAGCTGGTGGGGATACGACCTCGCCACGGCATCGGGATCGGCCAGTCCAGCCTCCCGCAGAGACGCACGGATGCGATCGCCCCGCGCTCGGCGGTCAAGACGGAGGTGCGCGTCGATGACGAATCCGATCTGGTCGCCGATCGTAAAGACCGGGTTGAAGGCCGACGCCGGGTTCTGGAAGACCATCCCGATGCGCTTTCCCCGGATCCGTCTGAGTTCACCCTCGCGACGCTTGAGCAGGTCATCGCCCTCGAAGCGGATCCGGCCGCTCGTCCGCCGCGCTCCCTTGGGCAGCAGCCCGAGGATCGCGAGGGCGGTCATCGTCTTGCCGCAGCCCGTCTCACCAACGACACCCAGGATCTCGCCCCGGCCGATGTCGAGCGTCACGCCGGCCAGAGCCGTCGAACCGCGCCCGGAACGACCGAATTCCACCCGCAGGTCGTCGACGGCGAGGAGCGGTTCGGCCGAGGCGATCCCGAACGTCATCGATCGATCCGCCGCGGGTCCAACGCGTCACGAAGCGCATCGCCGACCAGGTTGAAACCGAGCACAGCCGCAAAGATCGCGAGGCCCGGGAACCCGCTCTGCCACCACTGGTCGAGGATGAGCGTGCGGCCCTCGCTGACCATGAGCCCCCAGTCCGGCTCGGGCGGCCTCGAGCCAAGCCCGATGAACGCGAGCGACCCGGCCGCCAGGATGACGGTCCCGAGGTCCACGGTCGCCTGCACGAGGATGGGCGTAATGGAGTTCGGGAGGATGTGCCGCGCCACGATCGTCCTCCCCGGGACGCCGATCGACCGTGCCGCCTCCACGAACGGACGCTCCCGTAGCGAGACGGCCGCACCACGAGCGATCCGGGCGTACCACGGCCACCATGAGATGGCGAGCGCCAGCGCCGCGTGCTCGAGACCCGGCCCGAGCGCCGCCACGATCGCCATCGCGAGGAGCAGCGGCGGGAAGGCGAGGAACAGGTCAGTCAGACGCATGATCGCCTCGTCGAGCTTTCCGCCGACATACCCGGCCGCCGCGCCCAGCGGTACCCCGATGGCGATGGCGATGCCGACCACGATCAGTGCGATGACGAGGGCGGGGCGGGCACCAAAGATGATCCGCGAAAGGATGTCGCGACCGAGCCGGTCCGTGCCGAGCCAGTGGTCGCTCGTCGGCGGCAGCATCCGTTCCGCGACGTTCGCCACCCCACGCCCCTGATCCGGATACGGCGCGATGAGCGGGCCCAGGACAGCCATCACGACAAGCAGGAGGATGAATGTGAGCCCGACGATCGCAAGGGGATCCCGGGAGAGGCCGTGCAGCATCCGCCCGACGAGGGCTCGGCTCGGGACGACGACCGGCAGCTGGACGCCGGTCGGGCCTGCCGCCGTCCGATCGCTGATGGGTCCCGCCTCCGCAGTCATGCGAGCCGGATCCGAGGATCGAGCCACGCCTGACCCAGGTCGACCGCAAGGTTGACCAGGACATAACCGACGGCACCGAAGATCGTGATCCCCATCACGGCCGGATAGTCCACGTTCAAGAGCGAGTGGACCGCAAACAAGCCGAGCCCCGGCCAGTTGAAGACGATCTCGACGAAGAACGAACCCGTCAGGGAGTACGCGATTGTCAGCCCCAGGACCGTCAGGTCGGCGGAAGCGCATTCCGGAGCGCCAGGCGAAACACGATCAGGCGCTCCCCGAGGCCGGCTGCGCGCGCGGCGCGGATGTAGTCCTGTGACAGCGCCTCGATCATGGATGCGCGGGTCATCCGGGCGATCTTAGTGGTGGTCTCGACAAGGGGCTTCCACTCTAGACCATCGACGCCGCCACCCATCCTGTCCAATACTTGAATCGCACATGACCCATACCCGTGAGGTATACCTGCGCGTGGCCGACCTTCTCGAGCTCCGTCTGTTGCGGTACTTCCTGGCGGTCGTCGAGCTTGGCTCGGTCACCCGGGCCGCGGCACAGGTGAGCGTGGCCCAGCCCTCGCTGTCACGCCAGATACGGAGCCTCGAGCAGACGCTCGGGGTTGCCCTCTTCCGGCGGACCGCCACTGGTGCGGTGTTGACGGCCGCCGGGACGCGACTCGTGCCCATGGCGCGCGATCTCGTCGCTCGAGCCGACACCGCAGAGCGGCGGATGAAGGCGATCTCGGAGGGCATCCCGGATTCGCTTACGGTGGTTGCCCCGGCGACCACGGTTGCGGACGTGATCGCGCCGTTCCTGGCGCAGGGGGACGCGGGCGGCGTCGTCGTCACGGCCCGTGAGGACTACCCGGCTGCGGTCTACGGCGCGCTCGATCGCGGCGATGCGGACCTGGCGATCTCGTCGGGGCCGCCGCCGGCGGCGTTTTCCTCGCGGCCGGTCGTCCGCTTCGCGCTGTGGGCCTATGTGCCGGCGACGCATCCGTGGGCGGACCGGGTTCGGATCCGAATCGAGGAGCTCGTCACTGAGCCCCTCATCGTCCTTGGCGAGGCGCACGGCACGCGTCGCCTACTCGATATCGCGATCGCCGACAGCGGCGCAAGCTATCACCGCGCGTTCGAGACGAACCTCCCCGAGATCGCTCAGGCATTCGCGGCGTCAGGGCACGGCGTCGCCGTCGTGACCGACGACCCCCGGTACGACCTGCAGCCGGTGTACATCGAGGGAGCGCTCGGGGTCCTGAGCATCCAGCTGTTCGCTGCCTGGGAAGCCACGCATTACGCAGCCGAGGCCATCGCCGTATGGGTCGACTCCCTGGCCCAGTACTGCCGCTCCCGGTACGGGGACCTTCCCACGTAACTATCACCCTGGCTTGGCCCGCGAACTCCGGCGTCTCCGGTCACCAGACCTGCGGCGCCCCCGGCATAATCATCCGCATGCGCGTACTGATCCTCGGCTCCACGGGACGCATCGGCTCCCTCGTGCTCGATAGGGCCCTGAGCCACGGCCATGCCGTAACCGTCCTCGTCCGGGACGCAGGCCGGATGGAGCCACGCCCCGGCGTTTCGGTCGCCATCGGAGATGTTCGCGACAAGCTTGCGATCACCGCCGCGTTGCGGGACGTCGATGCGGTGATCGCGGCCGTCGGCCCCAGGGGCAACACGCCCGCCGAGGAGGACAGCCTGGCGCTGGGCATGCAGAACCTGGTTGCCGCGATGGTCGGCGGGCGGATCCCACGCCTGGTGGCGCTGTCGGGCGCTGGCGTCGACGTGCCCGGAGAGCGCAAGCCCCTGCCCGACCGGATCATGTCCCGCGTCGTTCGCCGGTTCGCCCGCCACGTGGTGGGCGCGAAGCAACGCGAGTTCGAGATCTTCGCCGCGACCGACCTGGAGTGGACGGCACTGCGACCGCCGCTCGTTACGGACGGAGCGGCGCGAGGCTATCGTCTCGACCTCTCGCTGCAGCCGGGCGCCCGCGTCACCCGGGCCGACACTGCACAGGCAATTGTCGATCAGCTCCTTGATCGTGCCTTCATTCGCGCGGCCCCGTTCGTGCTAC
>JBKKCW010000226.1:0-11504 GCA_046712485.1 Candidatus Limnocylindrales bacterium | reverse complement strand
TCGCGAATCCCAGCCGACACTCGACAGCGACGCAGGGCCGAAATGCAGCGCTTGACCTACATTCTCTGCCACCTTGACGAGGCATTTCGATATACGTCGATGACGGGAGGATCGAGCGCTTTCGGCTCGCGTCCTTGCTGCTCGATAACGCCGCAGAGCTGCTGTTTGAGCGCCCGCGTACAGGACCACCCGGAATCGAAGAGTTCAGCGAGCGGACGCGCGAACAGACGCTCCTGCTGACCGAACTACGACCAGATAGTCGACCGATGTGCCGACGCGCCTGACCGAGCTCGTGGCGTGGGGGCCGCTCACCACGAGGCGTGCGTCCGGGTCGAGACGGTCCGCACCGCCGCGCTCATCTTCTTCGAGGCAAACTGCGCCCTGTTGTTGACGGCCTTCCGGCTCCACTCGGACGCCCGCTCGTGCTTGTATCAGGTGCGTATCTCGCCGTGACATGTCGGGCGTGGCCGTTCTTGTCGTCGGGTGGATACGCTTCCTTCGGCGACGGGCTTGAGTGGTCAGACGTGCACTCATGATCCGGTTAGCGTCAGGCTAGGGCTAGGCGGGCAGGTCGTCGACCGAGACCCAGCGCGGATCCAGCGCCAGCTGGATGACCGTGGCCCGATCGGCGGCGAGCGCGGTTCGGAGGGCGTTCTCGAAGTCGGCGTCGTTGTCGACCCGTACGCCACGCGCGCCACAGGCCCGGGCGATCGCGGCGAAGTCGACCGGTCCGAGCTCGGTACCGACCCCGACACCCGTTCCCCGCCGCTCCTGCCACATCCGGATCGTGCCGTAGCGCTCGTTGTCGAAGACCACGACCACGACTCGCGCGCCAACGCGGACAGCCGTCTCGAGCTCCCCCAGCGTCATCCCGAGCCCCCCGTCGCCGACGAGTGCGACGACGGCGCGGTCGCGGTGGACGAGCGACGCGGCGATCGCGGCCGGGAGCCCGTACCCCATCGCCCCGGACGTGGGGCCGAGGAACGTGCCGGGCCGGCGGAACCGGAAACCACGGCCCGCCCAACCGGCGAAGTTTCCGGCGTCTGTCGTCAGGATCGCGTCGTCGGGCAGGACTCGGCGGAGCGTGGCCACGGTCCGACCCGGATGAACGCCCGGTCCATCCCATGGGTGGGCATCGACGACGCTGGCGGTCTCCCATGCCAACCGATCAGCCGCGTTATTGACCTGGCGGGTGGCGACTCGCTCGGCATCGAGCACGGCACGACCGACGAGCCGCTCGTTGGCGGCGCGGAGAAAGGCCTTGGCGTCGGTCGCCACGGCCACTTCGGGTGCCGGGACCCCAGGTGGGCCACCGGGTGCAAGATCGGCGTGTGCCCAGCGCAGGCCGGCCCGCGGAACCTGGTACGCGTACGTCGTCGGCTCGCTGAGCCGTGAGCCGATCACCAGGAGGGCGTCGGCGGCATCGAGCCGCTCGCGCACCGATGAGGCCGCGCCCAGACCGGCCATGCCGAGGTACAGGGGGTTGTCGTTGGAGATGACGTCGGCTCGCCGCCAGCTCGCGATGACCGGGACCTGGAGCAGCTCGGCGAAGCGCGTGAGCTCGGTCGAGGTCCTGGCCCGCAGCACCCCGGCGCCGGCCAGGATCGCGGGGCGACGGGCCGAGGCAAGAAGCTCGATCACCGCACGGACCTCGTCGTCGGTCGCACGCGGCTGGGCGAGCCGCACGCTGTCGATCCGCGCTTCCTCGGGCATGGGCTCGTCGAGCAGATCCTCGGGCAGCGCGAGTACCACGGGCCCGGGACGACCGCCGAGCGCCTGACGAATGGCGTCGCTCACTGTCGTGGCCACGTCGGCGGCGTCACGCGGTTCGGCTGCCCACTTCGCGAGGCCGCCCAGCGTCGCGACCTGGTCGATCTCCTGGAACGCCTCGCGCCCGAGATTGGCCCGTTCCACTTGCCCCACGGCAACGAACATCGGCGTCGAGTTCTGAAGCGCCGTGTGGATCCCGATAGCGAGATTGGATCCGCCAACCGCGCGCGTGCCGAGGCAGACGGCTGGACGGCCGGTCAGCTGCCCGTGGGCATCGGCCATGAACGCGGCGGCGCCTTCGTGACGGGTGGCAACGACACGGATCCCGGCGCCGTCAAGCGCATCGAGCAGGCCGAGGAACGACTCGCCCGGCACCGTGAAGGCGTAGCGCACGCCGGCCGATCGGAGCGCATCGGCAATGAAGCGGCCAACCGTGCGCGGCCCGGTCTCCGGCGAGGCCTGCCGGGCGGGCTGTGCCAGGCCCGAATCGATGGCTGCCGTGGGCTCTGCCTCGGCAGCGGAACCAGCGTCGGCGGCGGGCTCGGCTTCGGCGGGCGTGTCGGTCGATCTCGTCTCCGTCGGGTCGACTTCGTTGGAAGGCGTGGTTTGGGCGTCGAGCTCGGTCATGGCGACGGCGCTCCTGCATGGATGGCTTCCTGGTCAGGGTCAGCGGTAGTTCTCGAACTGCAACGGAACGGGCAGGTCCTCGAGCTCGCGCAGCCGCGCGATCACCTTCTGGAGATCGTCCCGGCTCTTGCCCGATACGCGTACCGCGTCGCCCTGTATCTGCGACTTGACCTTGGGGAACTCTTCCCGGATGAGCCGGGTGATGCGCTTCGCGATCTCGTCGGACAGGCCCCGGCGCAGCCCGATCCGCTGGCGAACCTTGTTCCCGCCGGCTTCTTCGACCTTGCCCCAGTCGAAGATCTTGAGCGACAGGCTCCGTCGGATCGCCTTCGATTCGATCAGGTCCTTGAGGGCGCTGGCGCGGTGCTCGTCGTCCGTGATGAGAATGAGCTCGTCCTTCGCCTGGGTGATCTCGACAGTGACACCTTTGAAGTCGAACCGCGTCCCCGCCTCGCGCCGGACCTGGTCAAGGGCGTTCCGCAACTCTTGCTCGTCGAAGTCGCTGACCACATCGAACGACTGGTCTCCGGCCATCGAACCTCCTCTCTAGCCTGATCCCTCAGGGCCGTATCTCGTCCACTCCCGGAAGCGGGCAATCCTGCCGTCAGCGGCCATCTCCGCGATCAGGAACCCGGCCATGCGCACGAGTCGACCCGACGCTCGCCTGGTGAACGTGGCGTGCCAGGCGGCCAGGATGGTCGACCCCGAGACCCAGTGGCGCTCCACGGTGAACTCCACGTCATCCTGCGAGGCCGCGGCGTCCAGCAAGTATGCCCGCAGGGCGTTGTGGCCGACCAGCGGTTCACCAAACGGGTCCTCATGGTACTCGGCCTCTTCGGTGAACATCGCGACCCAGGCATCGCCGTCGCACGTCTGCCAGGCATGACCGTACGCCTCGAGCAGCTCGCCCGCGGCCGCGTAGTCGATCATCGTTAACCTCCCAAGCGTTCGAGGAGCAACTCGCCGATCCTGTAACTGCGCCCACCCCCCAGCACGAGCACCACGTCACCCGCCCGGACCTCCATCGCCAGGCGGTGCGCCGTAGCTTCGACCGAGCCCGGGGCGAATACGGGGATCTCCGGGCGGCGTGCGCTGATCGCGTCTGCGAGCCGTCCGGGCGAGGCGATGGTGGTGTCCGGGTCGCGACCGGCCCAGATGTCGGCAATGGCCACGGCGTCGGCGCTGGCGAGCACCTCTGCGAACGCGTCGAGCATCGCGGCGGTCCGATGGTAGGTCAGGGGCTCGAACGCGACCCATACCCGGCGCCCGGGAGCCCGCTGGCGAACGGCTGCCAGGGTCTCGCGGATCGCCGTCGGATGGTGGCCGTAGTCGTCGAAAACAAGCACGCCAGCAACCTCTCCCTTGCGCTCGAGGCGACGGCCGACCCCGGCGAATGACGCGAGACCGGCCGTGATCGCCGCCACGTCCAGGCCGAGCACCGAGGCCGCACCCGTGACGGCGAGGGCATTGGCGGCGTTGTGCCGTCCGGCCGTCTCGAGTCGCACGGGAACCAGACCGGTCATCGGATCGAGGCCGAAGATCTCCACGGTTGTCGAGTCCCGATCGGAGGCCGTGATCCGACCAAGGATCGCCCGCGCAGGACCCGCGTCGGTGGCGAACCGTTCCGCCATTGCCTTCGCATACCCGCCCAGTCGCTGAGGCGCCTGGTCGACGAGGGCATACGCGACGACAAACCCGGCCCAGTCCCCGAGGCGCTCGACGACGGCCGAGACACCCTCGTCGCCTACATTCGCCACGAGCGTCGCGCCAGGTTCTGCGCGGCGAAGCCAGCGTGCGAACGCGTCGACGACAGCCGCCTGGTCGGCGAAGACGTCTGGATGATCCCATTCCGCGCTCGTCAGGACGGCCACCGCCGGACGATATGGATCGAAGTTCCCTGCGTATTCGTCCGCCTCGACGACGAACGCGGCGCCCTTGCCCCAGCGCGCCGTGGCGGGTGGCCCGTCAGTCAATGTCGAGGGCAGCAGCGCGCCCACGAAGGCCGAGGGATCGACCCCGGCCAGGGTGAGGACGTGGACCAGCCAGCCGGCGGTCGTGCTCTTGCCGTGGGTTCCGGCGACGCCGATGAGGGTGCGCCCGACGGCGCCGTCGGCGACGACCTGCTGCCACGGCTCGAGGGGGATGCCCAGGTTGCGAGCAGCCACGAGCTCGGGGTTATCCGGATCCACGGCCGTCAGTGCCCTGGTGACGGCCACCCGATCCGGCCGCGGTTCGCCCGAGACGTGCTCGGGGGCATGACCTGTCGCGATGCCGATCCCCGCGGCCTCCAGCGCGACCGTATACGGCGAGTGCCCACCCGCATCACAGGCGGTGACGATCGCGCCCGCCCGCTGCGCCAGGAGCGCCGCAGCACTCGCGCCGGCGCCGGCCGCGCCAACGACGTGGATCCGCTCGCGCGGCCGGATGGCACGGGCAGCACGAGCCGGCGCCAGACCGCCGCGGACCCGGTCGGCCGAATGCGTCACGCGGGGTTGCCGCTGCTGTCGATCCGCTCCAGGATCAGCTCGAGCAGAGCCCGGGCGCTCGCGCGCTTGTTCTCGGTCCGCGAGCCCGACCACAGGAAGCGACGGACCGCGGCGCCGGCTCCGTCCGCCACGGCCACATACGTCAGGCCGACCGGTTTCTGGGGGCTTCCGCCATCGGGTCCGGCGATCCCGGTGACCGAGGCAGCCAGGTCGGCTCCGGCCCGGGCACGTCCACCGGCGGCCATGGCGAGCGCGGCCTGGGCCGAGACGGCGCCGTGCGCTTCGAGCACGTCAGGCGGCACGTCCACGAGCTCGCGCTTGAGCTGATCGGAATACGTCACGAAGCCGCCGACGTAGTAGGCGCTCGAACCTGGCGTCTCGGTGATCAGGTGCCCGACGAGCCCGCCCGTACACGATTCGACAGTCGCGATATGGATCCCCCTGGCAAGGCATCGGGCGTGCACGCGGGCGAGCAGGGACACCAACGGGTCGCCCGCCAGGGGCGCGCCTTCGGTGTCCGCCACGACGCTACCGACGCTGGGTCTTCACCGGCGGATCCGGTGGGGCGAACAGCCACGTTTCCGGGATGCCCGGGCGACCGAGGGCACCGAGCGGCGTCCCGTTCAGCGTGAACTGCGTGACGCCAGACGAGCCCGATCGCACCTCGACGGACTCCTGCCCGGTGAACGTCAGCGTTTTGCCGTTGGCGATCACAGCACCCGCGGCCCCGAGCTCGGGATCGAGCTTGCCATCGACCCACACCTTGAGCCAGGCTCGGCCGCCCTCGATCGTGACGACGAGGTTGACACCGCGATACATGACCGTGACGTTGCGCGTCTGCGCCGACGTCGTGCCCTGCGGGCTGGCCGCCGTGACGGTGATCGTCCAGCGGCCGGCGGTCAGCTCGTACGGCGTGCTGAACGAGCCATCTTCGGCCACGACAAGGGTCACCGGCTCGGGAACCGGCGGCGGCGCTGGCGTCGCTCCGCCCTCGGTCGCCGGCGTTGACGGTCCCACGTACGCGGCGCTCACCACGACCGAGGCGGCGTTCGTCGCCCGGCCCGCAACAGGGATCGCGCCGTTCTCGAAGGATGTGCCCTCCGCCGGTTGGTCGACCGTCAGGGTGGGCGCCTCGATCCGCGGGAATGGCACGGAGATGAAGAGGCGAATGGTGTCTTCGGAACGCTTGCCGGTGTCGGGATCGATGGCGGTGACGTCGAACTGGTTGCGACCTCGACGCAGCTCGACGTCCGAGGTCCAGTCCCCGTCCGGGCCGGCGCTGACCTGTTGCGGATCGCGTCCCGGCGTGACGATGGACACCGTGGCGCCCGGGATCGTGGTGCCGCGGAGGGTGTAGCTGGTGACCGATTCATCGACGTCGATGACCGCCGACACCGGATCCGTGACCGCGATCGAGGGCGGCTTGGCGAAGCGCATCACCTGGAGCGCCAGGTACGCCCCGAAGGCAAGGACGAAGACCGTGAGCAAGGCCACGACGAGGATGCTCGGGGAGAAGGTCAGGCCCTGGCGCGGCGCCGTGATCGGCCGGGGTACGGCAATGACCGGCGTGACGTCCCGCGCCTCACCCCGTTCGCGCCGCCAATGGTCGAGGACCTCGTCGGGATCCAGGCCGAGGTAGAGCGCGTAGTTGCGCAGGAACCCCTTGGTGTAGACCGCGCCCGGTAGCTCCTTGTAATCGCCGCGCTCCAGCGCGCCGAGGTAGCGGGCCCGGATCTTGGTATCGCGTTCGGCCCGATAGAGATCGACGCCCTTGCGCTCACGGGCGGCGTAGAGGCGCTCGGGCAGGCTCGGCGCCGGCTCGGCTGAGATCCCTCGGCCGGCCTCGTAACGGTCCGCGCCGACCGCCCGCTTGAGCTGTTCCCGCGTCGTCATCCATCTTCCCCGTCGAGCCCGTCGTCCATGCCGGTGGGCGTTCCCGCCTCGTCGCGACGAAGAACCTGCCGGGCGTTCGACCCGTCGAACGCGCCGATGTATCCCCGCGCCTCCAGCTGGTCGATCATTCGAGCGGCGCGTGCGTAGCCGACCTTCAGGCGACGCTGGAGGAGCGACGCCGAAGCGCGATCGTACTCCCGAATGACTTCGATGGCATCGGGCAACAGGCGATCCGCGTCTTCGTCGGTGAGGTCGTCGGCGGACGCCGTTCCCTCGTCGCCGGTGTCGATGATCGCCATGTCGTAGTGCGGATCCTCGATCTGTGCCTTCCAGTGGTCCACCACGCGGCCGATCTCCGCATCGGAAACGAACACGCCTTGCAGGCGCATCGGTCGGGGCAGGTCGGACGGCTGATAGAGCATGTCGCCACGGCCAATGAGGTCCTCGGCGCCGGGTGTATCGAGAATCGTCCGGGAGTCGATCTGGGATGCCATCGCGAAGGCGATGCGGCTCGGGAAGTTCGCCTTGATCAGTCCGGTCACGACATTCACGCTCGGGCGCTGGGTGGCGAGGACCATGTGGATCCCGGTCGCACGCGCCTTCTGCGCCAGGCGCACGATCGGGTCTTCGACGTTCTTGCCCTCGCGCATCATCAGGTCGGCGAGCTCGTCGATGATGATCACGATGTAGGGCATCCGATCCTCGGGATCGGCCCGGGTGTCGTTGAACACGCGGATGTTGCGGGCGGACGCGCCGGCCAGCCGCCGGTAGCGCGCCTCCATCTCGTTGGCGGCCCACTTGAGGGCGGCCTTGGCCCGCTCCGGCTCGGTGATCACCGGGACCAGCAGGTGGGGCAGGCCGTTGTAGGCCGCGAGCTCCACCCGCTTGAGGTCCATCAGGATCATCCGCACGTCGTCGGGCGTCGCCTTGCACAACAGGCTCGTGATCACCGCATTGACCATGACGCTCTTGCCCGAGCCGGTCGCCCCCGCGATGAGCAGGTGCGGCATCTTGGCCAGGTCGACCGCCTTGGCGAAGCCCGCGACGTCGCGCCCGAGGGCGAACGTCAGCTTCGACTCCGAGGCGGTGAACTCGACCTCCTCGAGGACCCTTCGGAGGGGCACGGCGTTGAAGTCCTTGTTCGGGATCTCGATCCCGACGGCGCTCTTGCCGGGGATCGGTGCCTCGATCCGGAGCGAGCTGGCGGCGAGGGCCATGGCCAGGTCATCCGACAGCCCCTCGATCCGGCTGACCTTGACGTCCGGTGCGGGCTGGACCTCGTACTGGGTGACGACGGGTCCGGCATTGCGCGCCACGATGCGGGCCGCGATCCCGAAGCCGGCCAGTTTCTTGACGATGATCTCCTCGTTCCGGGCATGGGCAGCCTCGTCCACCCCGGTCGTCGCGGGGATCGCGATGTCCTCGAGCGTTTCGATGGCCGGGAGCACGTAGTCGATCCGCTCCCTGGTCGGGGGCGAATCGGAGGCGTCGGTCACATCGTCGGGGTGTCGCACGGCACGGGCCGGGGCGACCAACGTTGCCGACGTAGCTCCCCTCGCCGGGGCGAAGGTCGATGAGACCGGCCGCGGACTCGGGATGGCGGCAGGTATCGCAGCGTCGTCGCCGTCGCCCCAGACGCCGGTCTGACCGGGTGATGGCGCCGCGCCGATCGGTCGACCAGGCGACGCCTTGCCACGGCCGTTTGTCGGGACGTCCGTGGGCGCGGCCGGCCGTGCCGCAGGAGGGGTCTCGGGCGGGGTCCGGCGCATTGCCTCGGCGCCCGTTCTCCCGACCCATCGCGCGGTGCCGACGGCAGGGTTGAGCAGCTGACGCAGCGGGATGCCGAAACCGACGACAAGCCCGAATGCCGCCAAGGCGATCAGGAAGACGAATGCCCCGACCGGGGACAACAGATCACCCAGCGTTCCTGCCAGGAACCGTCCGATCCGGCCACCGGACACGTTGATGACCTGCGCGGCGCCGACGACACCCGCGTACGTGATGACGAGACCCAGGATCGTGATCCCCCAACCCGATCCGGGTCGCTTGCCGGGCCCCCACTCGAGCCACCATCCGGAGACCAGCAAGAAGAACGGCAACAACCAGCGCATCGTCCCGAACCACGGCGCGAACAGATCGGTCCACCAGCTCGTCAGCGAACCGCTGCGAGTCGCGGTCGTCGGCAGCAAGGCGATCAGCGTCATCGCTCCGAACACGAGGAGCACCAGTCCGAGGATCGAACGGACGACGTCGGGCGTCAAACGCGTCGTCCACGCGCTCGTTCGCCGCGAACGCGACGAACGGGCGGCTGGCTTGCGGGTCGCCTGGCGCCGACGGGTTGCCACGCTAGACCTCGACGACGACCGGAAAGACCATCGGTCGGCGCTTCGTCTGCTCATAGAGGTAGCGCGACACACCGTCCTTGACCTGCTCCTTGAGCAGGCCGATCTCGCTGATGTGGTCGCCTGGTGTATCGACCGCCTTGATCACCCGCTCCACCGCCTCCTCCATGAGCGGATCGAGCTCGTTGAGGTGCACGAAGCCGCGAGTGATGATCTCCGGCCGGCCGATGACGGACCCGGTCTGCTTGTCGATCGTGACGACGATCATGAACATGCCGTCGTTGGCAAGCGATCGCCGGTCGCGCAGGACGACGTCGCCGACCTCGCCCACGGACAGCCCGTCGACGTAGACGTAGCCCGCCGTCACCGGGCTGGCGCGCCGGGCGCTGCCATCGGCGAAGAGCTCGATGGGCGTGCCGTTCTCGATGATGAACACGTTCTCCGGCAGCACTCCCGTCTCGATCGCCAGGCGGCCGTGCTGGACCTGCATCCGGAACTCACCGTGGATCGGGATGAAGTGCTTCGGCTTGGTCAGCCCGAGCATCAGCTTGAGCTCTTCCTGGCTGGCGTGGCCAGAGACGTGGGCGCGCTTGATCGTGTGGTAGTAGACGTTCGCGCCCGCCTTGAACAGGTTGTCGATCGTCCGCGAGACGTATTCCTCGTTACCCGGGATTGGGCTCGCGCTGACGATGACGGTATCGCCGGGCTGGATCTCGACAAAGCGGTGATCGCGGTTGGCCATGCGGGCGAGACCTGCCATCGGTTCACCCTGCGCGCCCGTCGTCGCGATGACAAGCTTGGCGTCGGGGTGATCCTTGATCCTGTCCTTGGACACGATCCGCGATGGATCGTACTTGAGGTAGCCGAGGTCGGTGGCGATCCGGAAGTTCTGCTCCATTGATCGCCCGATGACCGATACGCTGCGGCCCATGTCCGATGCGGCGTCGAGGACCTGCTGGACTCGGGCGATGTTGCTGGCGAACGTGGCCACGATGACCCGGCCCTCAAGGGGCTCCATGATCTCGCGGAAGGCATCACCGACCGTCCGTTCGGACGGCGTGTAGCCTGGGTTCTCGGCCCGGGTCGAGTCGGAGAGCAGGCAGGCGACCCCCTCCTGACCCAGACGGGCCAGGATCGCGAAGTCGGACAATTTGCCGTCCACTGGTGTGTGGTCGAACTTGAAGTCGCCCGTGTGGACGATCGTGCCGACCGGGGTCCGCAGGGCGATGCCCATCGCATCCGGGATCGAGTGCCCGACCCGGAACGGCAGCACGGTGAAGGCCCCGATCTGGACCTCATCGCCAGGCTCGAGGGCGATGAGCGGGTTGTTGTGGAGCTTGTGCTCCTTGATCTTGTTGCCCAGCAGGCCGCGCGCCAGGGTGGACGCGTAGACGGGCACGCCTGGGAATTCCGGGAGCACGTACGGCAGGGCGCCAACGTGGTCCTCGTGGGCATGCGTGATCAGGAACGCCTTGACGTTGGAACGCCGTTCCTTGAGGTAGGTGATGTCGGGGATCACGAGGTCGATGCCGAACATCTCCTCGTCCGGGAACATCAGCCCGCAGTCGATGACCACGATCTCGTCGCGGTATTCGAATACGTACATGTTCTTGCCGATCTCCCCCACCCCACCGAGCGGGATGATGCGGAGCGGCTGGTCGTCCACGGGGGCGCTCTGCGCCCGACTGGTGGGCATCAGAAGAGCGTCAGCTCCGGAACAGGGTCCTGGGGCGGTTCTGGTTGCCCGCCGATCGGAGCCGCGGGTGGGGCTGCAGCGGCCTCACGACGTTGGCGCGCCGCGATGAGCGCCGACGGGACGTTGGCCATGTCCGCGAAGAGGATGGGTTCGTTGCTCTTGTCGCGGACGGCATAGGCCGGGTGGTACATCGCAAATGCCAGGGCGTCCTCGCGGCCGTGCGCCGGTCGGCTGGTGCCGTGGGCAATGCCTATCCGCTCACCAGGTCGGAATGCGCCCAGCGAGAACCGGCCGAGGGTCACGATCAACGCCGGATCCAGAGCCTCCAGCTGCCGTTTCAGGTATGGCGCGCACGCCGCCATTTCATCTGGTTGCGGATCGCGATTGCCGGGGGGTCGGCATTTGACGACGTTCGTGATGTACACCTCGTCGCGCGTCCAGCCGAGCGACGCGATGAGTCGGGTCAGGAGGCGTCCCGACTCCCCGACGAATGGCCGTCCCTGGGCATCTTCCTCGCGGCCCGGACCCTCGCCGACGAACACGACCTCCGTCTCCGGATCGCCCTCACCGGGGACGGCATTGGTCCGCGTCTGGTGCAACCGGCACTTGGTGCACGCCCGGACCTCTGTCGCGATGGCGTCGAGCGCCTGCCGGCGCTCGGGGTCCGTCACGCCGTGGCCTCTACGACGC
>JBKKCW010000225.1:0-4922 GCA_046712485.1 Candidatus Limnocylindrales bacterium | reverse complement strand
AAGCCGAAGATCTCTCCCTGGCGGACCTCGATCGTGACGTCGTCGAGGGCACGGGTCCCGAGGGGCGACTGGCGACGCCGGGGCCGCCTGAGCGATGGCACCCCGCCGCCATAGATCTTGGTCAGCCCGTTGGTCGTGATCGCCGGTGTGTCCATACCACTACTCTAGGTGCGCAGCCACACGAGGAGGTGAACCGTGCCGAAGAGCGTCCCGGCCCTGCCGGGGATCGAGGCGAGCACCCTGCCGTTCAGCCAGGTCGTCGAAGCCAACGGCTTCGTGTTCCTCGCCGGCCAGGTCGGCAACAAGCCGGGAGATAGCAACGCGGTCCAGGGCGGCATCGAGCCCGAGACCCGGCAGATGCTCGACAACGTCGGGCGCCTGCTCGAAGCCGTCGGGCTCGGCTACGGCGACGTGGTCAAGGCCACGGTCTACCTGCGCGATTTCAGCGAGTTCGAGGCGATGAACGCCGTCTACCGCGAATACTTCCCGACCGATCCGCCGACTCGGGCGACCGTCGGTGTCACCGCGCTGGCCCGCGACTACCGGGTCGAGATCGAGGTGGTCGCTACACGGTGACCGTCTCGGGCGCCGGGTGACCGAACCGACCTACAGGGCGGCTACTCCGTGACGACGAGCTCGTCGATGGCGACCGGCTTGTGGCCGGGCGTGGCCAGCACTTCGATCTCCAGGGTGTGCCGTCCGGCGGTCTTCCACGACACGCTGTAGATCGTGGTGCTCGCGGCGAAGCTCGAGCGTTTCAGGTTCACCGTCTTGACGACCTTGCCATCAATGCTGACCCGTGCCTTGCCGCGCGTCGGACCGACCGGGCCGTTCCAGGCGATCCGGCTGCCCGTGAACGAGATGGTCGCCGTCGCCCCTTCAGTCGTTGCGTAGCGAACCGCGTTGCCGGCGTAGCCGCCGTGTCTCGCGCCCTTCCAGGTGCCCGCGTAGTCGATCGTGGCGCTGCGCTCCGAGTATCGATGGACGGGCGTCTTTGCCTCGACCCCCTTATCGGGTCCACCGAAATGGGCCATCACCCTGGCGACGTAGTTGGTTGCCGCCCGCGACCAGGCGCTCGTCCGAGACGAACCGGTCAACCACCAGTACGAGACCCGTCGCCAGCTGCCGAGCCAGTGATAGAGCGAGCGGATCTTCGCGCGTGCCACCTTCTCCTGGTTGGCGGCCGTCGGCTTGGCATTGGCGTTGCCCAGGTACCGCTTGGCCCAGGCTCGCCAGTTCGACGGCATGATCTGGTATCGCCCGTAGGCGCCCGACGTCTTGTTGACCGCGCGGTGGTTGCCGCCGGATTCGACCCGCGCGACGGCGCGCATGAACCGATCCAGACCGGGTGGATCGGCCGCGGCGGTTGGGGCGGCACCAACGGCGCCGAGGAGCAGGGCCGTCGCGATGGCCGCGGCGACTACCGCCGGACTAGGCTTGCCTGTCTGCACTCGCAATGCGGACTCCTTCCTGCCGCTTCCAGTGCGGTGAGCACGCTGGGCAACGGCGCGTCTTGCCGGCGGGCAGGCGAGGAGCGACCCCTAGGGCTGCGGCCTGGGCACTCCGGCGGCGACGGGGAACAGATCTGACCGGGCGATTGAGCCGCCCGGTTTCGGGGTCGGTCAGGATACGACGCTCGATCCGCGCTCGACAAGTGGGACGATCGGCCCATCGGCGTGTCGGGGTCAGGTGAGCCTCAGCGCCGAGAGGAAGGCGGCGGCTCGATCGAGCGCGTCGTCCAGCACCGGTTTCAAGGTGTGGCCGAGCCGCGGATAGGTCACCAGCTCCGCGTCCCGGAGCAGTCCGACGCCGGTCCGGAGCAGCTCGATCCGCGCAAACGGATCCGACTCACCCGACAGCAGCAGGACCGGGCAGCGGATGTCCGGCCAGTGCGCGATGCGGGCTTCCGTCCGCTCGGGAGCTCCGGGCGGGTGGAGGGGATAGCTGAACAGGACCAAACCGGCATAGGGAGCCTCGGGCTGCGCGGCAGCCAGGCTGGCGACGCGGCCACCGTACGAGTGCCCGCCGACCGCTACATCCGCGGCCGACGGAACGACGGCATGGAGCGCGGGTACGGCGTCTTCCGCCTTGCGTTTGGGGAGATCGATGGCGACGGCCTCGATCCCGCGTTTGCGAAGCCCGGCAACGAACGGCGCCATGCTCGCAGCCGTCCCGCTGGCGCCATGCCCCAGATAGCAGCGAAGGCTCACCCGGCAAGCGTAGCGCTTGCGATGGGCCCTTTGGCCGTGCCACCCTGACCCGGACGGGTCATGGCCGTCGACCCGACGCACCATCCATCCTCGCTTGCCAGCCACCGCGAGGGCCCATGCCAACGCAGCACAGTCGCCGAACCAGATCGACCGGGACGCCGCGCGTCCTCCGGCCGACACGGGTCGCCGCGCTGTTCGTCGGGCTCCTTGGCAGCGTGGTCGCGCCCACAGTTGCGCTCGCCGAGACGCCAGGCGTCAGCCCGGCCGCAGTCCCGGTGGGCGCGGTGGCCCTCGCCGAGACCGTCACGTTCCACGGACGCGGGTACGGCCACGGGGTGGGCCTGTCGCAGTACGGGGCGCGCGGCCGGGCCCTCGCCGGCCAGGATGCCCCGACGATCCTCGCCCACTACTACCAGGGAACGGCCCTGACAGTCATCGACCCTGCGACCCGGATCCGCGTCCTCGTGCAGTCCAAGTGGACCGCCTCGGCCGAGCGCCCACTGGTCGTGTATGGCCGGAGCGCGCCGTGGTCGATCGATGGCGTCGTCGCCGATCTCCCGGCGGACGCGCGGCTTCGCCTGTTCCCGTCCCTCGGGTCGGCGCCGGGCTCCGCGGTCGTACCCGGCGCGCCGTGGCGACTCTTCATCGAAGCCGCAGATGGCACGGTAATGTTCGACGGACCGTCGCCCGCAGACTTCACGATCAGCAGCACGACCGCCGATGGCCGTCTCCAGCTGTTGTCCAAGCCCACGAAATACAACCGGTACCGCGGCACGCTCCGGATCATCGTCCACTCGGCGACGCGCCTGTCGGTCGTGAACGACGTTGGCATGGAGGACTACCTGGCGGGTGTCGTCCCGGTCGAGATGCCGTCGACGTGGCCCGCTGCCGCCCTCCAGGCACAGTCCATCGCGGCTCGCTCGTACGCGGCACGCCGGCTCCGCCCGGGTCTCTCGTATTTCGACGTCCCGGACGGTTCGTCCTCACAGCTGTACCGCGGCGTCGCGGCCGAGAAGCCCGCGACAACCGCCGCGATCGCGGCCACCGCGGGCACCGTGCTCACGAGCGGCTCGACAATCATCAACGCGCTCTTCCACTCGACCGGCGGCGGCGCGACCGAATCGAACGAGAACGTCTATACCTCGGCCACGGGCAAGCGGATCGCCAAGCCCGTGAGCTACCTTCGCGGCGCGCCGGATCGCGGTCCCGATGGCAGTCCCTTTGACGCGGGAGCGCCGTACGCGGCGTGGTCGACGAAGTCGTACAGCCGCGCGCAACTCTCGGCATGGTTCGCCGCGGACGCCCGCACCAACGTCGGCGACCTGCTCGCACTCGATCTCGCCAACCGCGGGGTTTCCGGGCGCCTGGTCAGCGTCACCCTCGTCGGCTCGTCGGGTAGCCGGACGGTGTCCGGTGAAGTCTTCCGGGCGGTGTTCAACGCCCGCAGGCCCGCCACGGATCCGGGCCTCAAGAGCACGCTGCTGGACGTCGCGCCGATCCCCTGAGGCCAGGCTATGGTTCGTGGATGATCGACCCGCTGGGGCGGTGCTCGTGGGCCGGCGCGGATCGGCCGGTCCCGGATCTCCTGATGGTCGCGTACCACGATGACGAGTGGGGCGTCCCGGTCCACGATGACGTCGAGCTGTTCGAACGCCACGCGCTCGAGTCGTTCCAGGCGGGACTCTCGTGGTCGACCATCCTGCGCAAGCGGGACGCCTTCCGTTCAGCGTTCCGCGGCTTCGATCCGGCGACCGTGGCCGCCTTCGACGACGCCGATCGGGAGCGCCTGATGGCGGATCCCGGGGTCGTGCGCAACCGCGCCAAGGTCGATGCCACCATCGGGAACGCCGCCGCCCTGCTTGCGACGGCCACAGAGCACGGATCCTTTGACAGGTACCTCGCCACCATCGTGCCGCTGCCGCCGGCCCGCGTCCCGCCGACCGCCGCAGCGGGCGAGATCCCCGCCAGCACGCCGGTCTCCGACGCGCTGTCGGCCGACCTGCGGCGCCGTGGCTTCCGCTTCGTTGGGTCGACGATCGTGTACGCCTTCATGCAGAGCGTGGGGCTCGTGGACGACCACCTGCCGGGCTGCTTCCGCTATGTGGGCCCGGGCTGAACCCTGTCCGCTACAGGTCGCGGCGTTCGAACCACCAGGCGGCGATGCCCAGCACGAGCCCGATCCAGACCACGGACCAGATGACGAACACAAGGGGCGGGGGCGCAGCAGCATAGAACGGGTTGGCGTTTGCGAGCTCGGGGACCTCGCCCGCGGCCATGAGCAGGACCAGCGGCGGTTCCAGGCCGTAGATGACGCCTCGCCACAACCCGTCGCTTGGCAACAGCCAGCGGCTGATCTCGGCGATCTGGCCGAGGAGCTCGATCCCGAGCGCCGACGCGATGCCCGCCATCACCCCCGCCATCCAGCCAAGCCCAAAACCAACGACCGCGATGGCGCCGGCGGCAATCGTGGGCAGGACCGAACCGAGCGCGAGCGTGAGGCTGAGCAGGACGAGCGCCTGACCCGAGAGGAACCCGAGGGCGAGCAGCGGCTCGGGCGGCGCGTACCCCGACACCAGGGCGGCCGCTCCGATCGCGAGCAACCCGGACCCGACGGTGTAGGCAACCACGACGCAGGCGCAGCCGAGCCACCTGCCCAGGAGCATCTCGGCACGACGGATCGGGCGCGCCAGGACCGCCAGCGCCACGCCCGAG
>JBKKCW010000224.1:0-3143 GCA_046712485.1 Candidatus Limnocylindrales bacterium | reverse complement strand
CCTGTGGACCGAGCCGGCCTGGGCGGACGTCGCGCGGCTCCCCGCGGTGCGGGCGACCCACGGCCTGGAGGTCGCCGGGGTATATGTGGCGCTGGACGTCGCCACGCCAGCGGACGACCCGGCCGGCGCCCGGATCCTGGGCCTGCTTCGCGATCTGGAAGGTGCCGACCTCGTGGAGGTCGCCATCCTCTCCGGCGACACGTCCATCGCGAACTCCGATCCCGCCGGGGATGCCACCGCGCTCGCCTGGCTGGACCGATTGGTGGAGGCGGCATCGGGGCGCCAGATCCGGCTCGCGCTGTATCCGCACGCGGGAGCGTGGATGGAGACGACGGCCGATGCCGCCCGCCTGTGTCGGACGATCGACCACCCGCTCGTCGGGGCCGTCTTCCCCGCGTTCCATTGGTACGCGGCCGGTGCGCACGACCTGCGCGGGAGCGTGGAGGTCGTCGCGCCCTATCTCCAGTCCGTCAACGTGTGCGGCAGCCGCCGGATCAGCGGCTGGGTCATGCCCGCGACCATCGAGCCGCTCGACGACGGCCAGCTGGACACCTTCGCCGTTCTGGGAGCACTGGCCCGCACGGACTACGCCGGGTTCGTGGGGATCCAGGGCTACTCGGTCGGTGGGGACGCCTACGCGAAATTCCGGCGGTCATTGGCGGCCTATCGGGACATCGAACGCCGGCTCGCCGCCCATCCGCAGTGGGCCGACCTTCGGGATGATCCGCTGCCGTTGCCGTCGGGGGCCGCATGACAACGGCCGGGGCGCCATCGGTCATTCGCGGCCGCCTCGTCCTCGACGATCGCGTCGAGGTCGGTGCCATCGCGATCGAGGACGGCATCATCGGGTCCGTCACCGTCGGCAAGGAAGCGCAGGATGCAGGTCTGCCCTACCTGGCCCCGGGATTCGTCGACGTCCACGTCCATGGCTGGGGCGGCCACGACGCGATGGGCGGCGCCGAGGCGCTCGATGGCATGGCCCGTGCGCTCCTGCGGCGTGGGGTTACGAGCTTCCTGCCGACCGCGGTCTCGGCCCCGATCCCCTCGCTCCACCGGTTCGCGGCCACCGTTCGGGCGTGGATCCCAGTGGCAGGACCCGACGGCGCCGAGCCGCTGGGGTTCAACCTCGAGGGCCCGTTCCTCGCGGACGCGCGACGCGGGGCGCACGACCCCGCGCACCAGATCGATCCGGCCGACGTGAGCGACGCAGACATCGAGCCACTCTTCGAGGACCTGCGCCTGATCACCATCGCGCCGGAGATCCCCGGTGCCATCGAGCTGATCGCGGCGCTGGCCCGGCGCGGCGTGGTGGTGTCGCTCGGTCATTCGGCGGCGACCTTCACCGAGGCGCGGGCCGGATACGCCGCCGGCGCGGCGTCGACGACCCATCTCTTCAACGGGATGAGTGGGATGGACCACCGCGCACCCGGCCTGGCGGCCGCCGCGCTCACAACGGACGCGGCGTTCGTCGAGCTCATCGCCGACGGCCACCACGTGCACCCAGGGTTGTGGCCGTTGATCGTGCGCGCGAAACCCGATGGACGGGTGCTGCTCGTCAGCGATGCCATCTCGCTCGCCGGGACCGATGACAGGCGGGCGCGGATCGGCAGCCTGGAGGTGGAGGTGGTGGCCGGGCGGGTGACCCTGGTCGGCACGACCACGCTGGCCGGATCGGTCATCGCCCTCGATGACGCCGTCCGCAACCTGGTCGCGGCCGGCACCCCGCTGCCGACCGCCGTCGCCGCGGCGGGCGCGAACCCAGCCGCGCTGCTCGGCGTGACCAACCGCGGACGCCTCGCGCCGGGCCAGGCGGCCAACATCGTCGAGCTCGACGATGACCTGCGCGTTCTCCGGGTGATGCGGGCAGGGCGCTGGTATCGCGACGGCCGGCTCGCGACCGACTGAGGCCGCGTTCAGCCCCCGATGCGGCGGCCCTTGTACTCGACGATCGGGGTGTCGTAGAGCTCTGGCGCGCTGGCCAGCAGCGCCTGGACGTGCGGCGTCCGCACGTGCGTGGCGTGGGCCTCAGCCGTCGTCCAGATCTCGTCGAAGAAGAACAGGCCGGGGTCGCCAACCACGCGATGGAGGTCGTAGCGCTCGCAGCCGTCCTCGGCACGGGTGGGTGCGAGCATCGCGCTGAGCGTCGCAGCCAGATCGTCCTCACGACCGGGTCGGGCCCGGAAGACTGCCACGACCGTGATCGCCGGCTCCACGCTCATCTGCCGCCTCGCGTATCGGCGATCCGCTCCGCCACTCGCCACGCATTGGCCATGATCGTCAGGGTCGGGTTGGCGCCGGTCGCGGTCGGAAAGGAGCTGCCGTCGACCGCATACAAGTTGTCCACCGAGTGCGCCCGGCACCAGCGGTCCAGCACCGAACTGTCCGGATCGTCGCCCATCCGGATCGTCCCGTGCTGGTGTGAGCAGTTGCCGGTGATCTTGTCTGCGTACACCTTGGTCACGCTCGTGGCCCCGGCCGCCTCGAGGATCTCCCCGCAGCGGTCGACCAGGAAGCGCCCTTGGGACAGGTCGTTCTCATGGGCGGTGAGGCTGACCCGCGCCACAGGCAGTCCATGGGCATCCACGACCCGGTCGTCAAGGGTCACCCGGTTATCGTGCTGGGGCATGTCGTGGAGAACCATCGCCACGGCCATGCTGTGGTTGAACGCCTCACGGTCGATACGCTTGGCCTCCGCGCCCCAGGCCGGTTGGCCGGGCAGACCCCAGTTGATGGGCAGCGGGATGCCCACGCCGGCCGCCGCGATGTGGCCGCCACTGGCGTGTCCCCGCGACGCGTCGTGATCATAGAACTGGAAGCTGGAGGCGCTCACGTACCCGCCACCGGCCCACGCGTAGATCGGATCGTCGAAGACGCCGACAGAGGCGCTGTACTCGTGGAACGTCGCGTTGCGCCCGACGAGGTCGGTATCGTTGGCCAGCCCCGCTGGAAAGCGACCCGATCGCGACAGTAGCAGCAGGCGCGCGGATTCGATCGCGCCGCAGGCCAGGATGAAGACGTCCGCCTCCTGCTCGACGAGATCGCCGTCTCCATCGGCGTACACGGCGCTCCTGACCCGCCCCGCGGCGTCGACCGTCAGTTCCCGGACGTAGGCGTTGGGACGCAGGTCGAACCGGCCGGTGGCC
>JBKKCW010000223.1:0-8232 GCA_046712485.1 Candidatus Limnocylindrales bacterium | reverse complement strand
AGGCCGTGGCCTTGTCCGGCTCGATCCCCGCCGGGAGTGCGATTGTCCGGCTGACACGCCCACGCCGGATCTCCTGCATGAGGGTCTCACCCTCGCCTTCCTGGCGCTCGGAGCGGGTCTCGGCGCTGATGTTGAGCACCCCATTCTCGACGGTGATGTCGACGTCGTCGGGCTTGAAGCCTGGGAGCGACGCCTCCACCATGATCGAATCGGACCTGTTGGTCACGTCGACCGGGAAGCTGTAGCCATCGAAGCTGCCAAAGGTCATGCTGCGCGGGCGCACAAAGCTGTCCTCAAAGAGCCGATCCATCGCCTGACGAAGCGAGACGAGCTCGCCCAGTGGCGAAGTGCGGCGCACGATAGTCATGTCGTACACCTCCTGACTGCTATCTATCGGGACCCGCACGTGGATCCCCAACGAACACGGAGAATCCTAGAATCTTGACAATGGCGTTGTCAAGAGTATTGCCAAAAAACAACCATTTCGCTCGGTGATGGCCGGCGAACGGACAGTTGCGGACCCATTCGACGCAAATCCGCTGCCACGCACCGTTACGGACCGATCCGGCGCGATAGCAGGACACCGGGCCCGGCTTGTTGGCCCAAGCTGAGCGTGGACGAAGGAGTCTCCAGGCCCGGAACGCCGCGTGCCACCGCGTACCGGTCCGTGCAGACCGTCATGCGAACCCGGCACCGAGCCATCCCGCGTACCGGTCCGTGCGGGCCGTTATGCGACCCCCGTCCGCGATCGTGAACCCGGCCCGCGCTCGTGACCGGGTGCTGCCCTGTTAGCGGTGGCACCCGACGTTCGGTGCCCGGCTACGCCTCGGCCGGGACCGTCTCGCCGATGAGCTGGCTGTGGAGCATCGCCTGGCACTCGGTCTTGCCGATGGCGATCACCTTGTCGCCCTCGAGCATGACGGTGTCGGGGCGCAATGGCGTGGCAACGCCGTCCCGGATGACCGCAAAGAGCGAACAGCCGTCGGGGATCGACAGATCGCGCGGCGCGCGGCCGATGGCGGGCGAACCGGCCTGGAGGTGCGCCTCGATGAGCTCGAGCTCCCCCTCGCCGAGCGCGGCGAGGTGGAGCAGCTCGTGGACCGGGATGTCCTGCTCGATCGAGCCCAGGATCATCCGGGTCGGGCTGATCAGCTCATCGACGCCGAGGTGGCGGAAGAGCGCCTCGTTCTTGGGATTGTTGACGCGCGCGATCGTGCGTGGCACGTCGAAGTGGTGCTTGGCCATCTGGCAGATGACGAGGTTGTCCTCGTCGTCCCCGGTCACCGCGGCAACGACATCCGCCCGATTGCAGCCAGCTTCGCCAAGGTATTTGCCCTCGCAGCCATCATGCGGGATGACGATCGAGCCGATCTCGTCGGCGATCTGGTGCGCCCGCGACGGGTCCTTCACCATGAGGCCCACCTCGTGGCCCGATTCGATGAGCTCCTTGGCAAGGTAGTAGCCGACTTTCCCCCCGCCGACGACGAGCACGAACATGGTTCAGGCCTCCCGGGTCGCGACTGGGGTCTGGGCTGGCGTCTCCGCAGCCGCCCCGCCGATGGATGGGTGGTCATGGTCGTCGCCAGCGTCATGGTGACCGCTCGGGGCCAGCAACCCCGGCAACCCCGATGCCGGGAACCCGACGTACGCGTTGATCGCATCCACGATCAGGCCGGTCCGGCACACGGTGGCGATGCCGAGCTCGGCATAGGCCGTCGAGCGGAGCGGGTCGTTGATCTTGGCGATCACCCGCCGAGCACCGAGCACCTCGCCGGCAAGCTGCGCGGCCATGACATTTCGATTGTCGCCTTCGGTCAGGGCCAGGAAGACGTCGGCGCCTTCGGCGCCGGCCCGTCGAAGCACGTCCTCGTCCGTGCCGTCCCCACGAATGGCAGTCCCGCCGAACTTCGTCGGCAGGCGATCGAACGCGGCGGTCGTGCTGTCGAGCACGATCACTTCGTGACCGGAGCGGTCGTAGAGATCGGCGGCGGACGCTCCAACGCGGCCGCACCCGACGATGACGATCTTCACCTTGTTTCCTCGTTGATCGGATCGCGCAGGACCCACACCGCGGACGGTGCGTTCTGCAGGATGTACGGGATGGTGCGACCGATGGCGAACTCGCCACCAAATCGCTTTCGATATGGAAGCCCAACGACGAGCAGGTCGGCCGATCGCTCGACCGCCTCATCGACGATTGCGGCGCCGACGTCGCGGGCCTGCAGCAGAACCGGTTCGAGCTTCACTTTCGCTGCCTCGGCCACGGCCTCCGCCGTGTCGAGCACACGCTGGACCTCCTCGGAGCGGCCGGCAATGTCGGAATCGAGCGGCAGTGTCCAGTCGATCTCGACCACGTGAACGCCGATCAGCTCCGCCTTGGTCAGGCGGGCATGCTCAGCCACCAGTCGAACGATCCGCGCGTCGCTTGGGCCGCCGTTGAGCGCGACCACGGCGCGGCGAAATGCCGGCGCCTCAGGTTCTGGCATGCCCGATCACGATACCACCGGGCCGATCAAGGGTCGCGGGAGCGGGCCCGCACTGGTGCGCACTGTCAACGTCCGCCAAACTCACGGAACGTCAACTCCGGCGGTACGGGACGTCGGCGATGACCGTGTGCTCGCGGCCGATCAGCGCGGACTTCAAGCGCTTGGCCGTCTGGTTGTAGAGCATGCGGTCCCACCAGTGGCGGGCGATGTATTCGGGGAGGACGACGATCGTGAGCGGCGCCTCCTTGTCCGGCGGCCACGCCTGGTCGAGGATGTCGAGGTACGCAACGACCGGCGAGATCACCGCGCGGTAGGGCGACTCGACGATGACCAGCGGCACGTCCGGAAGCTGTTCCTCCCAGCGGACCCGGAGCGCGTCCGCCGCCTCGAGGTCGTCGGTGACGTAGACCGCACGCAGGTCGCGGGTGAGGGCACGGCCGAAGTTGACCGCCTGGACGACCGCCCGGTTGATCCCGTTGACCGGGATGATCACCCGCTGTTCGCGGTGCGGGCCGGGCAGCAGGCCGTGCTCGCGCACACGCAGCTCAGCCTCCTGCTGCTCGTACTGGCGATGGACGAAGGACATCAGGGCGACGAGCACCGGTATCAGGACGAGGACCAGCCAGGCGCCGTCGAAGAACTTGACGGTGGTCACCACGACGGCGACCGTGGCCGTCAGCCCCGCGCCGAATGCGTTGATCGACAGGCGCTTCCGCCAACCCGGCGAGCGCTCACGCAGCCAGTGCCGGATCATCCCGGTCTGGCTGATTGTGAAGTCGATGAACACGCCGACGGCATACAGCGGGATCAGGGCATGCGTGCTGCCCTCGAAGAACACGATCAGGCCGGCAGCCAGCGTGGCCAGGACCACGATCCCGTACGAGTAGGCGAGGCGATCGCCACGCAACGCGAACTGGCGAGGCATGTGCCCATCGCCGGCAAGGATCGCGAGCAGGCGCGGGAATGCGTTGAAGCTCGTGTTTGCCGCCAGGAACAGCAGGAGGGCGGTGAACGCCTGGAAGAGGTAGAACGGGATACCGCTGCCGTAGACCTGCTGGGCAACCTGCGAGATGACCGTGATCTTGACCGGCTCCTCGATCGGCGCGATCGCGAAGTTGACCGCCAGGAACGTAATCCCGATGAACAGGACCCCCAGCAATCCCGCCATGACCGCGAGGGTCGTCGCCGCGTTCTTCGATTCGGGCGGCTGGAAGGCTGGAACACCGGTCGCGATCGCCTCGGTCCCGGTCAGCGCCACCGCCCCCGCCGCGAAGGCGCGCAGGACCAGGATCGCGGTCAACGGTTCGATTGTGTTCCCGATCTGCTCCTCGAGCTTGGGTCCGTAGGTTGCGCCCTCGCCCAGCACCACGATCCGAAAGACGCCCACGGCGATCATCAGGAGAGCGGACCCGATGAACAGGTAGGTCGGCACCGCGAAGATGTTCCCAGCCTCGCGAAGGCCGCGCAGGTTTCCGAGCGTGATCAGGGCGATGGCGACGACGCCGATGAGGACGCGCTCCTCGAACAGGAACGGGAAAGCTGACGTGATCTGCTCCACCGCAGACGAGGTCGACACGGCGACAGTCATGACGTAGTCGATCAGGAGCGCCGAGGCGGCGACGAGCGACACCGTCCGACCGATGTTCCGTCGGGACACCGAGTACGAACCGCCGCCCCCTGGATACGCGATGCAGATCTGCCGATAGCTGATGGCCACCGCGATGAGCAGGACCGCGATGGCGACGCTGATCTCGAGGCCAAACGCGAGCGCCGCCGCGCCACCGAGGATCAGGACCCGCAGGATTTCCTCGGTCGCGTAGGCCGAGGAGCTGATCGCATCGGAGCTGAAGATCGCGAGGGCTTTCTTCTTCGACAGCCGTTCCCCCAGCTCGTCCTCGCTTGCCAGCGGGCGGCCCACGAAGAACCCGCGGATCGACGCCCACAGCCGGCCGCCCGTCGTGGTCGGGGCACTGGCCGCCTCCCTGGCCGTCAGCTGTCCCTTCCCCCTGTAGCGAAAGTAGGGAGCGTGCGGTCGATCGAGGCGAACGCGACGGTCGCCCGGCTTGCGGCCCTGCAGGGGCCGTCGCCCGCCGATCACGATCGGCCCTCAGAAGCCATGCCGCAGCCGCTCGCTGAGGCGAGTTGGGAGGCCGACGGTCCGCATCCGCGCACGGACGGTCTCGATGTCATAGGCGACCCGGCCCCACCGCGCCCGGCGTCCGGCCAGGTCGAGCACCAGGTAGCTTGCCCGCGGATCGCCGTCGCGCGGCTGCCCCACACTGCCGGGATTGAGCAACAGACGTCGTCCATCGAGCTCCATGCCGGGATCGCCAATCGGGGCCGTGGTCTCCATGCGATCGCCGGCAAGGCCGAAGGCGATGGGCACATGCGTATGACCGTTTAGTCCGTGCGTCGTCCTGACCGCCTCGAGATTCGCGCGGGCCGCGGCCGTGGTCGTGATGTACTCCCAGGTCGGGTCGAGCGGGCTGCCATGAACGAGCGTGAAGTCCTCGGCCTCGCGCCGCTCCGGGAGCCCCCGAAGCCACTCGAGCGTCGTCGACGAGATCGCCCGGCGTGTCCACTCCATGGCACCTCGCGCGTCGCTGTTGAACCAGTCGATCTCGTTGCCCCCGCAGGCTGCCGCGTCATGGTTGCCCCGAACGCCGATGGCACCTACCCCGGCGAGTCGCTCGACAACCGCGTCCGGGTCGGGTCCGTAGCCGACGACGTCGCCAAGATGCCAGACCGCGTCGACCGTGCCAACATCGGCAAGGACTGCGTCAAGGGCGTGCAGGTTCGAATGGACGTCAGATACGACTGCGATCCGCATGGACGACCAATCTACCAGCCGCCAGCTCACCAGGGCCGGCGTCTGCGGACGCCCGGGTCGCGCGGGTAGGCATTCGCGGGTGTCCCTCGCGTGGTCGCCACCACGAGGCCGTGACCGTCGAGCCCGGGGACCGTGACGGGTAGTCGCTCGAGCGTGCCGCCGCCCATGGCGGCCAGTGCCCGCTTCGCGCCGGCCCATTCCTCGCCGAGGTCGCCGCGTTTCCAGGCGACCAGGACGCCGCCCGGCTCGAGCAACGGGAATGCGAGCTCGATGAGCTCGCCGAGCGCCGCCACCGCGCGGACCGTGACCGCCGGCCACCGAGCCCGATGGCGCCGGTCGGCGGCCAGTGCCTCGGCGCGCACGGGCGCCGCCTCGACGCTGGACTGGAGCCCGACGGCCTCGACGACCGTGGAGAGAAAGCCAGCCTTCTTGCGGATAGGCTCGAGCAGCAGGGCGCGCCCCGCCGGCAGACTCGCCGCGATCGGCAGACCGGGGTAGCCGCCGCCGGAGCCGAGGTCGATGAACCGCTCCACGCCCCGCTCGCGCAGCACAGGTACCGCGGTCAGGCTGTCGACCACGTGGGCCAGGGCGACCGCAGCCGGCTCGCGGATCGCCGTCAGGTTGATCGCCCCGGTCCAGGCCAGCAGCAGGCGGGCATGGCCGTCGATGGCGATACGCGCCTCGTCCGTCAGCGCGAGCCCGAGTGCCGCCAGCCCGGCCTCCAGGGCGTCGTGGTAGGCCGTCGGAAGTACCGGGGTGGCCTCGACGCGCGTCGGGAGCGGCTCGCGCGGACTGCCCACGGCACGCCTCCATGGTTCGCGTGCCGTCCGTCCACGCGGCGCCGCTCCCGGCGTCGGCATCGTCTCGCACCGCTGGCGCGCTTCGGTCTTCCTCGGTCCGTCCGGTTCGTGACCGGGTCTCCCCGTGCCCCTCGCGGACCGCGTTACCCTCGCGTCGAGCCCCAGTGCGGATGCAGGACGTTAGTGCCGGCGGCGGCCGCCGTCAACGGGGTTTTTCCACGATCTTGGTCATCCGCCGAGGTTGGTGGATAACCGCGCGCCTTTCAGGCGTTGCGGGCGGCCCGCACCGGACGTCCAAGCGTCCGCCGGACGACGTCGATGACTTCGTCCACGTACTCGTCGGCCTTGCCCTGCTCGGCGGCCGTTCGGACGCAGCCGCCGACATGATCCTCCAGCACCAGGATCGACAACGAGTCGACTGCCGCGCGCAGGGCGGCAGTCTGTTGCAGGATGTCGACGCAATACTCCTCGCGGTCGATCATGCGGGCGATTCCGCGGACCTGGCCCTCCATCCGCGAAAGGCGGCGCATCAGCTGCGTCTTGTCCTTCGAGTAGCTGTGACGAAAGTGGCTGGGGTCCGGTGGGGCAACCGGCCGGCGTCCCTCGGTCGGACTCATCGGCGCTCGTTTCCTCGGGGTCGGGCGCCGTTCGGCGCCACTTCCCGGCATTATACTCCCCAGGGGTATCTGACATCCGGCAGTCTCGCCGTTCCGGGCCGCGCTCCGTTAGACTGGCCGCCGATGGATCCCCGCGATCATCCCGGACAACCTTCCGACGGCGCTCGAGGCTCGGCCCGCGGATGGATCGCCGACCGGTGACCACCCCCTTCGCCCATGCCAGCGAGGCGGAGATGGCACGAATCCTCGATTTCTACGCAGTCCGGTGGGAGTACGAGCCGCACACCTTCCCGATCCTGTGGAACTTCGATGGCGAAGTCGTCGAGAGTTTCGCCCCTGACTTCTACCTGCCCGATCTCGACCTCTATCTCGAGATGACGACGCTCCGCCAGAAGCTCGTTCGCAAGAAGAACCGGAAGCTGCGCCGGCTCAAGGAGCTCTACCCTGACCTCAACGTCAAGCTGTTCTACGCTCGCGACTTCCGCGCGTTGATGCTCAAGTACGGCCGGCTGGCGCTTGTCGACGGCCTGTCCGGGACGCTTGGCCAGGTGGCTCTGCCCTACGGGACTCCGGATGCCGGCGTGACCGACGCAGCCCCGTCGGAAGAGAACCCGGCCCCGGAGCCCCCGGCGCCGGCAACGTCCGCCCTTCCCCCGGCTGGACGCTCCACCCGTTCCGGTCGCCGCCGCATGCCCACCCCTGACGCCTCGCCGAACAAGGGGGCAATCGGGGCATGACCCAGACCACGTCCCTCGACGCCGACGTCGCCCAGATCCTCCTCACGGAAGAGGAGATCGCGGCCAAGGTGCGCGAGCTCGGAGCCCGGATCAGCGCGGACTATCGCGATCGGCGGCTCACGCTCGTCTCGGTTCTCAAGGGCTCGCTGCCGTTCATGGCCGACCTGATGCGCTCGATCGACGTTCCCGTGCGGATCGACCTCATGGAGGTCAGCTCCTACGGCGGCTCGAGCACCGAATCCTCCGGCCTCGTCAGGATCCTCAAGGACCTCTCCGCCAGCATCGTCGGTGAAGATGTCCTGATCGTCGAGGACATCATCGACACCGGGCTGACCCTCAACTACCTCATTCGCTACCTGCGCGGCAAGGCCCCCGCCTCGCTCCGGATCTGCACCTTGCTCGACAAGCCCGCCAGGCGACTTGTCGAGATCAACGTGGACTACACGGGTTTCACCATCCCCGACCAGTTCGTGGTCGGCTACGGACTCGACTACGGCGAGCTCTACCGGAACCTGCGCTACGTGGGCATCCTGCGCCCGGAGGTCTACTCCGGGACCACCGCCGAGTGACCATGCACCGCCGGCCGCTGGGTCGGGGTCGGACGCTCGCCGCGTTCGCCGCCCCGCTGATCGTGATCGGGTGCGTCCTGCCGTGGTGGCGTGTCGGCGGGACGCCCGGTATCACCGAACGAGCCGGCAACGGGTTCGAGGGCAGCGGGATCCTCGTCTTCCTGGTCGGGACCGTGGCGCTCGCGCTCGTGGC
>JBKKCW010000222.1:0-5095 GCA_046712485.1 Candidatus Limnocylindrales bacterium | reverse complement strand
CGGGCATCGACGACCGACGCAGGGTCGCGCTCGCCTCGCCGGCCTCACCAAGGTAGCGTGCTTCGGGGTAGCTCATGGTCCGGTCCTCCGTTCGCTCATCGTTGCCGCCATCATGCGGAGCGAGCGTATCCTGTCGAGCCATGGCCACGTATACCGTCAACAAACGCGCCATGGCGCACGCTCGCAAGCTGATCGATGCGCGCCGGTACGTGCTCGACAGCGACTGGGGCGAGGCGCAGCCGCGCGCAGCCGACGAGAACGAGTTCCTCGAATCCCACTCGTGGGACGACTACGCCGACTGGCATCTCGGGCTGACCGACGACGCAACGGACGAGACCAAGGGTCGCTACGCCTTTGTTCTGGGTGACTTCCGACGCATCCACCGGACCGGCATCATCGCCTCCCACTTCAGGGCGGCCGAATGGCGACACAAGGTGATCGAGCTCGCCGCGCACGAGCTGCTCCAATACATCGACAAGAAGGCACCGAAACCGAAGGGGAGCGGCCGCGCACAGTCCTAGGCGCGTCGGTCACCGGGTTCCTACGGAGCGGTCCCGACCCAGCCCAGGCTACGTTCGACGCCCTTGTGCCAACGGGCGATCCCGGCGGATCGGATGGCCTCGCCCATGGATGGCTCCCAGCGCCGGTCCGCGCGGTCCATCGTCCGGAGCTCGTCGAGCCCTTCCCAGAACCCGACGGCCAGACCCGCCGCATAGGCTGCACCGAGCGCCGTCGTTTCGGCGATGGGCGGTGCAACAACAGCCCGGCCGAGGATGTCCGCCTGGAACTGCATCAGAAGGTCGTTCGCGATCATGCCGCCGTCCACGCGCAGCTCCCCGGTCAGTACCGTCCCGAGATCGGCGGCCATCGCCTCGCACAGGTCGTACACCTGGTAGGCGGTGGCTTCGAGCGCCGCTCTGGCGATGTGGCCCCGGGTCGCATGGGCAGTTAGCCCGAGGATGACGCCGCGTGCGTCGGCTCGCCAGTGCGGGGCGAAGAGACCGGAGAACGCGGGCACGAACACGACGTCGCCACTGTCCGGCACGGATCGAGCGAGCGCCTCGACCTGGCGCGCATCGTCGATGATCCCCAGGTTGTCGCGCAACCACCCGATGAGCGAGCCCGTGACAGCGACCGAACCCTCGAGCGCATAGGTCGCCGGGCCCGCCCCGATCCGGGCTGCGACGGTTGTTATGAGCCCGTGTCGCGAGTGCACGGGGCGCCTCCCGGTATGGGTGAGCATGAACGCGCCAGTGCCGTAGGTGCATTTCACCTCGCCCGGGTCGAACCGGGCCTGGCCGAACAGCGCGGCTTGCTGGTCACCGAGGTCGCCCGCGATCGGAACGCCAGCCACGACCCCGACGCCCGTCCCGTAGAGCTCGGACGACGACCGGATCTCCGGGAGCATCTCCGCCGGCACGTCGAACGCCGCCAGGAGCTCCGCGTCCCAGGCGAGCGTCTCGAGGCCCATCAACATCGTCCGCGACGCGTTGGTCACGTCGGTCACGTGGACGCCGCCGTCGGGGCCGCCGGTGAGGTGCCAGATCAACCAGGTGTCGATCGTCCCGAACAGGAGCTCGCCCCGTTGGGCGGCGGTGCGGCGTGTGCGGACGGTCTCGGCGTCACCGTCGTCGAGGATCGATGCCAGCTTGAGCGCGGACGAATAAGTCGAGATCGGGAGGCCGGTCCGGGCGCGGAAGCGGTCGATGCCATCGCCGCCGCCCGCCGCGAGCCGCGAGCACGCCTCGGCCGTCCTCGTGTCCTGCCACACGATTGCGTTGGCGACGGCTCGACCTGTCGCCCGCGACCAGACGACCGTGGTCTCTCGCTGGTTGCTGATCCCCACCGCCGCAAGGGAACGGGCATCGCCACCGGCAGTTGCCAAGGCGCCGTGGACACACGCCAGGACACATTCGAGGATCTCGTGCGGGTCATGCTCGACCCAGCCGGGCCGAGGCGTGATCTGTCGATGCTCCACCTGATGGCTCGCCGCGGGCTGACCGTCATGGCCGATCAGGATGCACCGACTGCTCGTGGTCCCCTGGTCGATGGCGGCCACCAACGAGCGCGGGGCGACGCTCATCGAGCCACCTCAGGAGCTCAGCGGCTCGATCCAGAAGATCTTGATGAGCTCGTTCAGGATCGTGTAGATGAGCGGTGCACTCGCGATCAGGACCGCCCGCCCGAATGCCACGGTGTCGGCGAACGGCCATGTCGTCATCTCCTGGACGGTCTTGCGCAAGGGAACCAGCGTATTCGTCCGCTGGTTCAGCGCGGCGATCGCCGCCGTATCGTCAGCCTTGCGGTTCACCTCGGCATACACGCTCGCGATCTTCCCGTTGAGATCAGCAAGGACCGCCTCCTTCGCGTCCGACATCTGGCGGTGGATCCCGCGCAACGGATACAGCAGCGCGACGATGCTGGCGCAGGCAGTCAGCACGAGGACGCCCCAGCTGAGCCAGCTCGTCGGCGGCCCGAGCCCGACCAGGAAGATCCCGATGATGCCGACCGGCGCGAGGGCGCTTGCCAGGGCGATGTTGCCAAACGGCAGGAGGTTGGTCGTGTCGAACACGTCCACCTGGATGGGTTCGCGGCACAGCTCGCCGAGCGCCCGACCAAGGCTGACCGTCAGGTAGATCAAGCTCAGACCAGCCCAACCCACGACGGTGTACCCGGCCAGGATCATCAGGGCTGCGAGCGGATCACCCGGCAGGAACAACGGCTCGCCCAGGACCGGGTCGTTCATCAGCGGGAGCTCGAGATTGAGCCCCGCGAAGAGGACGGTGACGATGAGTGCGGATGCCGCCAGGATCACGAGGCTCGTCGTCGGGTCGGGCGGTCGCAACCGTTGCACGTACGCTCGGAACGCGGCCGGTTCGAGGCGCAGCACCCGTTGGAACGCGGGCAACGAGCGCCGCACCGTGCGATCGACGAGCCGCAGGATCAGCAGCTCGTACAGCACGACGGCGATCAGCGTCCAGCGCGGACTGGAGAACTCGGGCGGGAGCATCTGGATCGGACCGCTGTCGGTGAGGTCTTCGGCGACCTGCCCGGCGACCGCGACCGCGAAGGCGATGACGACGACGTATTCGGAGGGAAAGCGCAGCCGATCGAGCCCGAGCCGGTCGCGCGCTGGCGCACCGTCCGATTCGGCCGCCCCCACCGACTTTCCCGTGACCGACTTCACCACAGGCTCGCTGGCACCCCGGTACGCTGGAATGGCCCGCATTGTATGCCTGCCTGCCAGCCCTTATCCTCCGCGCACGAGCACCATCGCCAGGGCGATGTCGACGAACCGGTCCATCGACCCACCACCCGATCTTGATGTCGCGAGCGTCGCGGAGGCGTACGAGCGCCGCGTTCGCGCAGCCTGCCCAGAACGCCTGCCACAGGCGATGGCCCTGCTCGACCGCCTGCAACCGGCGCGCTGGACGCTCGAGTGGTACCTGCCGTGGTGGCTCGGGCGTGCGTTCGGGCTCGACGATGCCGTCTCGAGCACGGTCGTGTTGAGCAATGTGCTCGGGCTCGCGTCGATCCGGCTCCAGGATGACCTCGTCGACGGCGAGGTGGCGTCCGGCGACCAGGTGGGTGCCCGCGCGTTGGCGACCGCGCTGTACGAAGCCGCGCTCGACCCCTATCGGACATGGTTCGACCCCGCGTCGCCATTCTGGGCCCACCTTCGACGACGGATGACAGCCTGGGAGGCCGCCGATTCCGAACTCGATCTGGCCGCGCGCGGGGCGCCGCTCCATGTCGCCGTGGTCGCCATCTGCCTCCACGCCGAGCGGATGGACGTATACCGGGTTCTCGGCCTGTGTCTGGACCACGTCCTCGAGGCATTGGTCCGGTATGACCATGTCGCCGATTGGGAGGGCGACCTCGACGCTGGCCGGTGGAACGCGTTCGTCGCCGCGGCTTCGCCCGACCCGCAGGTTCCCGAGGCACGTGAGCGCCATCGTGCAGCCACGTACGTGGCGATGTTGACGAGCGACATCGTCGCCGCCTGGTTCAACAAGATCGACGATGACCTGGCGAGGGCGGTCGCGATCGCCGACTCGCTCGAGCCACCCGTTCCGCCGCTCGTGGACCACCTTCGCTCGTTCGCGCCAGGCGTCCGCGCGCACGGGGCCGCGATCCACGAGCGGTACCGCAAGCTCGGTGGCGAGGCCGCGAAACGGATGTTCCCGATGCTCGCCAATGCCCGATCATAGGCAACACCAGGGACGGGCGCGTCAGTAGGGAGGAGACCGGCTGATGGACGAAAAGCACGACCCGAGGGAGGACTACCTTCCCTACGGGTTCATGGAGCGCGAGCTTGCATTCAAGCTGCTTGCCGCGCATGCGCTCGTGGATGCCGAGTTCTTCGATTGGCTTCGGCGCGACCCGGAGAATGCCGCGAACCAGCTGCACATCCGGCTGACCAACGACGACATCACGTACATCAGCAAGATCGTGGAGTGGGACGCGATCGCTGCGGAGGCGCCTGCGATCCGGGAGCGCCTCCACCTCGAGGAGGTCACCAACTCCTGGTAGCCGCGGGCCGGCAGGCCCGTCTGACGGCATGCGGGAACCGAACCTGCGGCGCCGGAGTCTGACCGGCACACGGACCGACCACCTCTCCGGTCGGCCGACCACAGGAGATCGACGATGACCCGTTCGATCAACCGACCCGGGGCGCAGCTCGGTCGCCCCGTTGTCCGCGCCGTTGGCGCCGCCCTCATCCTGGTCGCCCTGGCCGCTGCTCCCGCGCTCGCGTGCGGCGGACTGATCGGCCCGAATGGAGCGGTCAACCTGCTGCGGACCACGACGCTGGCCGCCTACCACGACGGCGAAGAGCACTACATCACGTCGTTCCAGTTCGCGGGCGGCGGCGGTGCATTTGGCTCCCTGACGCCACTCCCCGGGGTGCCGTCTTCGGTCGAGAAGGGCGGCGACTGGACCCTCCAGCGGCTCATTCTCGAGACGGAACCGCAGCGCGATGCGTTGTTCGCGCTCGACGCGGCCGCGGCGCCAGCGTCGGCCGAGGAACTCATGAAGGTCCGCATCGATGCGCTGGACATCACGGTCCTGCGCGGTGGCTCCGCCGCGGTCGGCC
>JBKKCW010000221.1:0-3526 GCA_046712485.1 Candidatus Limnocylindrales bacterium | reverse complement strand
GGGGCGGGCGGGGGGGCCCCCCCCCCGGCGGCGGGGCCCCCGAGTCCCTGCATCGACGGCTGCGTGATCCCACCCCAGCGTGATCCCACCCCAGTGAGACCGCTGAACGACGACCACCGTCGGTGCGGGATCACCATGCCCGATACGCCCTGCGGTCAGACTGCGGCGAGCCGTGGGCGGCGCCCGAACCGCGCGAATCGCGGCTATTGGTGGTGGGCGAGGCGGCTCAGTCCGGCCTGTGCAGGCGGGCAGTCGCCGGTCATGGCGAGCGCGTCGCGGTACGCCGCGGCGGCCGAGGCACGGTCACCGGTCCCCTCGTACCCCTCGCCGAGCGCGATCAGCAGATCCACGCAGCGGCCACGAAGGGCCGCGCGTCGGTCCTCGACGTGAATGCTGTCGCCGTAGAACGGGCAGTCGTCAAGGTACTCACCGCGATACAACGCCCTGGCCGCCTCCAGCAGCCGGAGTGCTTCGGCGCGATCGCTCGTCGCCCTGGCGTCAGAGAGGCGCGCCAGGAAGGTTGAGACATCGGTCCAGTCGATCACCGCCGGATCGAGCCGGTAGCGGTCGTTGTAGAAGCGGATGACCTGGCGTCCGCTGCGACCGGCCGGGTCGAGAGTGTGCCGAAGCCCGCCAAGCGTGCGATGGAAGGCAAGGTCCGCCCGTTCGAGGTCCGTGTCCGGCCAGATGAGCTCGAGCGCCTCGTCCTTGGCGACGCCGCGCTCTCCTCGATCGAACAGAAACGCGAAGAGCCCCAGCGCCTGTCGCGACCCGGCCTTCTCCCCGCCCCAGCGCTGGATTCGTTCGTCGCCGCGCTCGACCCGCAGCGTACCCAGGGCAAACACACGGAGCCCGGGCGGCGCGGCTGCGCGTTGCAGCAATGCGACGTGAAGCGTGGACGCGGTCGTATCGAGCTCCGCCCGATCCTGGGACAGATCGGTCAGCGCCTCGACCTGTTCATCCTCGCGCTGGCGGGTCCGCAGGGCGGCGGCGAGATACTCGGCCGTCAGACGAACGATCTCCTCGTCTCGTCGGCTCAGATCTGCGCCCGTACGAGCCGGCCCGAGTCGGAGCTCGCCAACCGGAACGCCGCCCTCCACCAAGGAGATCCGCCTCATGCGGGCGCCGTCCGGCTCGGCACCCTCGGACGCGGCGATCGTGCCATCCGGGCGCACCACGCTCGCTCCCTCCAGGTCGAGTGCGTGGGTGAGGCGGGCAAGCGCGGGCTGCACGCCGGCATCTGCCGCTTCAGCCGTGAGCGCAGAGAGGCCCAGGGCACGCAACATGCGTTGGCGAGCCATGGCTCGCGGTGACCGCTCTCGCAGCAGTGCGCGGACCCGGATGGCGGCCGGTTCATAGACGGCAATCGTGATCACCAGCGCCAGCGCGGTCAGGAGCGGCAGGTCGAGCCCGAGCAAGCTGCGACTGGCCGTGTCGATGGCGAACATGACACCGACGAGGAGGAAGATACCGAGCCCGAGGCCGAGCGATGTCCAGAACGCCTTCCCCGCCACGTCTCGAGCGAAGAAGACACCCGCGGGGAGCACAGCGGCCGCCGCCAGGACCATCCCCACCGCGATGAGGGAGATCCCGATCCATGGGTCGGTTTCGCCGAGCACGGGAAGGAACCGGATGGACCCTCCGATCGTGGCGACGACCACGGTTGCCAGGGTGACCCCGAACTGTCGTCGCCGCGGGTCCGTGGGCATCGCGCGGCGGTATGCCTGGAGCAGCCAGATCGCGCCTATCAGCAACGTCCCGAGACGCGAGATGACCCAACCCCAGCCGAGGATCACGCCGGGCACGGGACCGATGCTCAGGTTGGGCGTCGTGAAGGACACCGGAGCGGCCGGGTTCACGATCCCGGGCAGCGCGAACATCCCGCTCAGGACGTACATGACGGCAACGGCCCGGCGGCGACCGGTGCTCGGATGTCCTTCACTCGCGACGGCCAGCGAGAGGTGCGCCGTGGCCGGCACGATCAGCGCTGCTGCCGTCTCCTCGATGGCATGGCCGACCTGTGCGGCGCTGGCCGAGTCCGAGAGCCGCTGCAGGATGATCGCGCAGCTCCACACGACGAGGGAGAGCGTCAGGAACGAGAACACCCGCGCCTGGAGCACCCGCGATCGAGTGAACACGGTCAAGCCCAGCCAGACGCCCAGGACCGCGATCAGGCAGTGCGCGGCGATCTCGAGCTGCGGTGGCGAGAGCACGAAAGACGACTCCGCGGGGTGGCGCGGTCGGACCGGTCGCGCGGTACCGGTGTCGCGGGATCAATACAGGTGGACGGCCGGGCCCTGATCCACCAGGCGTTGACGAGGCGCCGTGCCGCATCTTGGCATCAGCTGTGCCTGCCGTCCATGGATGCGGCCGCCGAATCTCGAAGGTACTGGCGCGTCGCGTGGCCGCGCCGCTAGATTGGGCCCATGCACGGCGACGTCCCCCACCGGCCGGCGGTTCGGATCCTGCTCGTCGACGATCATGAGATCGTGCGGGAGGGACTCGCCGCCGTCCTCGGGCGGCAGTCAGGGTACGAGGTGGTCGGCCAGGCGGACACGGCCGCCGATGCACTCGAGGTCGTGGAGCGGCTGGCGCCGGACCTGGTCGTCCTCGATATCGGCCTGCCCGACAGCTCGGGCATCGAGCTCTGCCGGGAGATCAAGGCGCGTCAAGAGGAGATCCGGGTCGTGATCCTCACCGGCTCCGACGAGGAGGACAACGTCCTGTCGGCCGTCATCGCCGGCGCGAATGGCTACCTCCTCAAGCAATCCGGGATCCGGGACGTCGTGCGGGCAATCGGGATCGTGGCGGACGGCGGCTCGCTGCTCGATCCCTCAGCGACCGATCGTGTGGCCCGGCGCATCCGGCAGAAGGGCGCCACCCCCGATGCCGACCCGCTCGCCGGACTCAATGCTCGCGAGCATCGTGTCCTGACGATGGTCGCGGCCGGCAAGACGAACAAGCAGATCGCGGCGGAGGCTCAGCTTTCGGAGAAGACGGTCAAGCGAACGGTGACGGCCATCCTGTCCAAGCTCAATCTCGAGCGACGGACACAGGCGGCCGCCGTGTTCGTCGAGCGCCGCCGGCCCGACTGACCCTGAATCACTGGGCCCGGTGGTCGGGGTTAGCTGGCCGTGTTTCCCACGGTCGTTGTTGACCGCAGGCCGGCGGTCCCGCTCGTTGTGTGTGTGCCTGGGAGTCGGCAAAGCCGCATCGAGGGCCACGGGTATCGGTCCTTGCCGGGGATCCGTGCCTGGCAGGCCGCAGACTTGGTCTCTACGCTCGCCCGGTGCCCCCTCCGAGCCGTTGGTGCAGTCTGTCAGGCACAACACGGCCACGGACTGGTTCCGTGTCAACAACGTGTGCGGGCTCCACAGCTAGGTCTCGTGGCCGTCCAATGCGGCGTGGAGCTCCATCGAGTGGTCGCGTAGCCACCGCCGCCAGATCGCGTGGTCCGGTCGACGCGAGGCGACGACCGACCAGAACCGCGGCCCGTGACCAAAGACGCGGAGATGGGCGAGTTCGT
>JBKKCW010000220.1:0-4060 GCA_046712485.1 Candidatus Limnocylindrales bacterium | reverse complement strand
ATGCCGGGCTCAAGCTGACGGCCACCAATCTCGAGATCGGGATCACCTACTGGGTGCCAGGCAAGATCGAGACCGATGGGGCGACGACCGTGCCAGCCAAGCTGCTGACCGACCTCGTGAACTCGTTGCCGGCGGGCGATCGGGTCGATCTCGAGCTCCAGGCGGGCGATACGTTGCACCTGCGCTGCGGCAGGTTCGAGACAAACGTGAAGGGGATCGACGCCGACGAGTTCCCGGCGATCGGCGCCGCCGGTGAGCGTCCGACGACCAGGATCGCGCAGAACATCCTCCGTCGCGCACTCGCGGAGACGGCCTTCGCCGCTGCGAGCGATGAGGCGCGGCCGATCCTGACCGGCGTCCTCGCCAAATTCGAGGGCGAGCAGCTGACCCTGGCGGCGGCCGACAACTACCGGATCGCGGTCAAGACGATCCCGATCCTCGATGCCGTTCCGGATACGAGTGTCGTCATCCCCGCGCGGGCGCTGAACGAGCTGGCGCGGGTCCTCGCCGACGTCGACGACCCGGTGGAGGTCGTCCTGGCCGGCGGGCGCAACCAGGTCCTGTTCCATCTCGACGGGATCGACCTTGTGAGTCGCCTGATCGACGGCCAGTTTCCGAATTACCAGCAGATCGTCCCGCAGAGCCACACCACGCGTGCCGTGCTCGACCGCGAAGAGCTGCTGCGGGCCGTCCGGCCAGCTGCGCTGATCGCCCACGAGTCTGCCAACATCGTCAAGCTCCAGATCGGTGCGGACGGCGAGCCTGGTATCACGGTCAGCGCCAGCGCCGAGGTCGGCGACCACGTCGGCCAGGTCGAAGCCGCGGTCGAAGGCGATGGGACCACGATCGCGTTCAATGCCCGCTACCTTGCCGACGTTTTGACCAACGTCGCGGCCGAGCAGTTCGCCCTCGAGCTGAACGGCCCGCTCTCGCCGGGCGTCTTCAAACCAATCGGCGACGACCGCTACATCCACGTGGTCATGCCCGTCCGGACCACGTCCTAAGCCCAGCACCGGAGGTCGGTCCGGCTCGCACGGATCGAACAATTCTGCTCGCGACCATCAGGCTGCTCGACTTCCGGGGGTACCCATCGCTCGACGTCGCGTTCGGCCCCGGCCCACACCTCGTCTGGGGGCCCAACGCCGCGGGAAAGACGAGCCTGCTCGAGGCGATGGTCCTTCTCGCATGGGGCCGCTCGCACCGCACGAGCGCCGATGGCGAACTGATCCGCTGGGGTACGGACCTCACCCGGATCGAAGCCGAGATCGGGGCGGACACACTGGAGGTCGCCGTGGTCCGAGCCGGGGCCAGCGGGTCCGCCGGACGAAAACGGATTCGCGTCAATGGCCTCGGACGACGAGCCTCGACCCTTGCTGGCCTGCTCCGCGTCGTAGTCTTTGCGCCCGAGGAGATGCTCCTGATCGCGGGGTCGCCGTCCCTCCGTCGCGCGGTCATCGACCAGCTGGCTGCTTCCGGCTCCCCCGCGTATGGCGACGCGCTCGCGACCTACGGGCGAGTCCTCCAGCAACGGAACGGGCTCCTGCGGGCGATCCGCGAAGAGGGCGCGTCACGCGACGAACTGCGTTTCTGGGACGGCGCGTTTCTCGATGCCGGCGCAGCGATCGTCACCGAGCGACGACGGCTGCTCGGGGTGCTCGCCGGTCCCCTGGCCGATGCCCATGCCGAGATCGCGCCGGATGAGGCCGCGGCGGCACGACTGACACTGGGGTATGCCACGAATGCCCCGCCGCTCCCCGGGGAGGGGCCGAGGGAGGCGCTCGCACGCCGCCTCGTGGAGACCGCGGAGAAGGAGGTCTGGAACGGATCGACCCTCATCGGGCCGCATCGCGATGACCTTGTCTTCGAGCTGGCGGGCCGCGACCTTGCCAGCTTCGCCTCGCGCGGGCAGCAGCGGACGGCGATCCTGGCCCTCAAGCTGGCCGAGCTCGATGTCCTGACCGCGCTCGACGGTCGACCTCCGCTGCTCCTGCTCGACGACGTGTTCTCCGAGCTCGACCCTGAGCGACGCTCGCACCTGGTCCGGCGGATCGCGGCCTTGCCCCAGGCGTTCGTCACGACGACAACGCTCGACGATCTCGACCCCGAGCTCCGGGCGATCGGGACCGCGTGGGAGGTTCGAGCCGAGGCCGACGGTGCGGTCCTTGCGGGCCCCGGCGCCGGTACGGGCCCAAGCGCGAGCACGTCCGGGGGTGTCCTCCGAAGACGTCCCGGCGCCGACCCATGGTCCGGCTCGGTGACCTGATCCCCGACGCCGCTCGGGCGCTTGGGCTGGAGGACGAGCTGCGGCTGTCGCGAGCGATCGCCACATTCGAGGCGCTCGTCGCCGAACGCGTTCCGGCAGCCGCCGGATCATGCCGCGTCGTCCGGCTCGAGGGGTTCAGCCTGGTCGTCGAGGCCGACGCTCCGATCGTCGCTCAGGAGCTCAGGATGCGCGGTCCGGAGCTGCTCGCCGCGTTCGGCGCGGCGCCCGGCGGTGTCGGCGCACGGGAGCTGCGGTTGCACGTCCGGCCCGGAGGACGCCGCGTATAATCCCCGACACCTGCAAGCCATCTGAGGGTGCACGACCGTGATCGAACCCTGACGATCCGAACGTCGCCCCATCATCTCGCGTCGCCGCCACCGCGTCGGCCGGCCCACCGGCCGCCGCCTGATCACGAGAGGCCCGGATGGCCGTCCGACTCCAGCTGAAACTTGGCATCGTTGCCGAGCACGACCGTCTCGACGACTCGCCCGACACGCTCGTCGTGGTCGAGCCGAGCGTGGGCTCCGTCGCCCGCTCCAAGGGGCATCTATATCTCCTGGTGACGTCGCGGACGATCTCCCGCCACGCCCTCGAGGCGACGCGGCTGGCGGCCGAGACGATCCGGAACGAGTACTACTACGACGAATCCGCCGGGATCCGTGTCTGCCTGCAGAAGGCGATCAGCACGGCCAACAAACGGCTCTCGCACCAAGCCGATCGCCTTGGGCTCAAGACGGCCGATGGCAACGGGCCGATCGGGGTGGGCGTGGCCGTGGTTCGCGGCAACGAGATGTATGTCCACGGTCGGCCCCGCGGAGGCCTACCTGATCCGGCAGGCCCGCCTGTCAACCCTGCCCGATCCCCATCGTGAGCGCGGCCTCCCATCGAGCGACCTGGAACCGGACGTCTGGCGTGGCGAGATCTCGGTCGGCGACTCCCTCGTGCTGGTCTCGCCGAACATCATCGCCAAGCTCGGGGCCGACGAGCTCAAGGACGCCATGCTGACGCTCCACCCGCAATCAGCGATGGAGCACCTCCACCACCGGTTCGTGGCGGCGGACGGCTCCGGCAGCGATGGCGCGATCGCGTTCGAAGCAACGGAGGTTTCGTCCACTGCACGAGGACGCACGCTCGTCCCGGTTCGACCGTCGGCGCCGCTGGCTGGTGCCCCTGACCGATCGCCGATCCCCCTGGCTGACAACGTCCAGGCAGCCGGCGTCGCCGTCAGCACGGCCGCCGGCAATGCGCGGCTCGCCGCCGGCGGGGCCGTGGAGCGGGCGGTCGCCTGGGCCCAGGGCCTCATGCCGCAACGCAAGCCTGCCTATCGGCGGGTCACGCCGCTGGCGTCGCGACGCGAGACACAGCGGCGTGCCGCCCTTGCCGTGCTCGCCCTCGTGCTCGTGGTCGGTGGCCTCGGGCTCGGCGTCTACGCGTTCGGTGGCGGCGGATCGCCCCAGGAGGCGATCTCGTCGGTCAATGCCGGCCAGCGGGCGATCGAGGCCGCCCGTGAGGACCTGGCCAAGGTGAGCGGACCGGGCATCGACCTCATCGCGGACGATCCGGAACAGGCCCTGGAGCTCCTGTCCAACGCGTACCGCCAGGTCCAGCTGGCCGAGGCCGCGAACGTCGCCAACAGCGTCGTCGGACCGCTCCGCAAGGAGGCCGTCGCCGGCCTCGACCGGCTCTACGGCGTCATCCCCGTCCGATCGGAGCCCGTGTTCACGTTCGTTCCCGCGGAGGGCGGCGAGCCCGTCGAGCTCCGGGCGATGACCCGCGGGCCCGACGGCGCACCCTACG
>JBKKCW010000219.1:0-3448 GCA_046712485.1 Candidatus Limnocylindrales bacterium | reverse complement strand
CGGGGCACGGATCGGGCCGTCGCCGTGGCCGGTGATGCGCCCGGGCTGCCGCCGTCGCGCGTCAGAGCCGCGCTGGCCGCCCTCGACGAAGGAACCGGCTCCGCGGTGATCGGACCCAGCCGCGATGGCGGGTACCACCTTGTCGGCCTGCGCTGGAGGTCGGCCCCTCGCTGGTGGCCACGCGGCATTCGCCGGCGACGGCGGGCGCGACTCGCTCGCCGCCTCGAGACCGTTTTCGGCAACGTCCCGATGGGGGGCGGGTCGGCGCTCGACGTGACGGTGCGGAGACTGAGCGAAGCCGGCTGGCGAGTGACGACGGTCGAGCCGTGGCCGGACATCGACACGCTGGCCGACCTTCGCGCACTCGCCGGCGACCTCGACGGCGACGGCCGATGGGCGCCGCGCACAACCGCCTGGGACGCCCGTCATCGAACTGTCATCGACGATCCGTTGACTTCAGCGGAGTTGCAGCCGCAGGAGGAACGAGCATGACCATCGCCGTCCAACCACGAAGCGTTCCGATAGACACCATCCGCGCGCATGCTGCCGAGGTCGATCGCGAGGCCCGTTTCCCGGACGAAGCCATCGCAGCGCTCCGCGGGTCCAACCTGCTGGGTCTGGGCATCCCCGAGGCGTATGGCGGTCCGGGTGGCAGCGCGACCGAGATCGTGTCGGCGGTCGAGCAGGTGGCCGCCGGCTGCGCATCGACCGGGATGGTGTACACGATGCATCTCGTCGCGGCCAAGACACTGCTCGCCGGTTCCGCCGGGCCGGATGACGGGATCAAGGCGTCGACCATCCGGGCGATCGGGGCCGGCGAGCATCTTTCGACCCTCGCCTACAGCGAGCGCGGATCGCGCAGCCACTTCTGGGCACTGGTCTCGCGGGCGGTCGCCGACGGCCCCGCCGGCGTGCGGATCGACGCCGACAAGTCGTGGGTCACCTCGGCGGGTCACGCCGACTCCTACGTCACGGCAACCGGCGCCCTGGGCATGACCGGCCCGCTCGAGACGGAGCTGTACCTCGTCGACGCGCGAACCGACGGGCTCGAAGTCCTCGGGCGGTTCGACGGTCTCGGCATGCGCGGCAATGCCTCGTCGCCGGTCGCCTACCGTGGTGTGCGGGTCGATGCCGATCGACGCCTGGGCGATCGCGGGTCGGGTTTCGGCCTGATGCTGAGCGCGACGTTGCCATGGTTCGTGCTGTGCGGGGCGGCGACGTCGCTCGGGATCGCCGCCGCAGCGATCGCGACCGGCACCGAACATATCGCCGGCGCCCGCTTCGAGCACCTGGGCTCGTCCCTCGCCGACATCCCCGGCGTCCGCGCTCGTCTGGCCGAGGCGAAGATACGCTACCTCCAGGCGCGGGCTCTGTTGTACGAGGTGGCTGACCAGGTCGAGACCGGCGCACCCGAGGCGCAGCTCGGCGTCCTGGCGCTCAAGGCCGCGGCCGGTGAGATGGCAATCGACGTGACCGACGAGATCATGCGAGCCTGCGGCGGGGCCGCCTTCTCGAAGCACCTCGGCATCGAGCGTAACTTCCGCGACGCCCGGGCATCCTCGGTCATGGCGCCGACGACCGATGTCCTGCGCGACTTCATCGGCAAGGCGCTCACGGGGCTGGACCTGTTCTCATGAGCGCCGCGACAGCCCGCCCGCCCACGTACCGCGTGGGTGCGGTGGCCTACAAGGCCCAGGTCGTGACGATCTGGGAGGCCTTCCGCCGCTGGTTCCGCGCGCGAGACTTCCCGCTCGAGTACGTCCTGTTCTCGACCTACGACGAGCAGGTCGGCGCCCTCCGGGAGGGCTGGATCGACGTCGCCTGGAATACGAACCTGGCCTATGTCGCGACCGTCCGGGCGACCGACGGCCGCTGCCGGGCGATCGCGATGCGGGACACGGACCGGAATTGGACGAGTCACCTCATCGTCCCCGCCGACTCGGTAGCGGTGCGCCTCGGATTGGAGGGCATGCGTGGGCGGCGTGTCGGGTTTGGCGACAGCGACTCGCCGCAGGCCTGGATCCTGCCGGCGTACGCCATGCGAAAGGCGGGCTTCGACCCGCTGGACGACATCCTCGGCGAACGGCTCGACCAGGACGTGGGCAAGCACGGCGACACTGGCGGCGCCGAGTTCGCTCAGCTCGAGCGACTCCGCGCGGGCGAGCTCGACGGATGCGTGGTGTCGGACCCGACGTGGGCTGGCGTCCGCGACGCCGGTGCGGACGCCGGTCTCGCGATCGCCTGGACGTCGCCACCGTTCCATCACTGCAATTTCACCGCACTGTTGAATTCGAGCGCCGACCACGATGGCTTCCTCAGACTGCTGATGTCGATGAACGAGACTGACCCGCAGATCCGCGAACCGATGCGCCTCGAGTACGTCCACCGCTGGGTCCCGCCGGACGTCTCCGGGTACGTCGATCTCCTGGAGGCCGTCGGGCAGGGAGCCGATGGCGCGCGTGTCGAGCAATCGGCTGTCGTGTCCGGATCGTCCTGACGTGCGTGCCCAGGTCATCCTCAGCGCGGCGCTCGCCGCATCGATCCTCGCCTCCGCCTGCTCGCCCGAACCGGCTGGCGAGACGCCGGACCAGGCGGCTGCGAGCGCCTCCCCGGCAGGCCCGACCGGGTCGGCGTCGATCGAGACGCCAGCGACCTCGGCTCGGCCGCCATCGGGCTCGGCGTCGCCAGCAGCGCCGCCATCGTCGCCCGCCGTCGGCGCGATCCTCGCTCAACCCTGGGCGACGATGACCCTGACCGATGTCACGACCGGACAACCGTTTCGGATCGCCGACCTCGTCGCCTCCGGCAAGATCGTCTTCCTCGAGACCATGGCGATCTGGTGCTCGAACTGCCGGACGCAGCAGATCGAGGCAACGGCGGCATTCGAGGGACTCGATCCGGCGCGCGTCGAATGGGTCGCCATCGATGTCGAGTCATCGGAGACCGCAGAGGCGCTGGCCCGCTATCGCGAGCAGAACGGGTTTCCGTTCACCTACGTGATTGCCGACGCCGGGATGGCGAGGGCGCTCGCCGCGGAGTTCGGAGACACGGTGCTCAGTCCGCCGTCGGTCAACATCGTCGTCGTTGGCGCGGACGGTGAGGTCGTCCACCTGCGAGGTCATAGGAACGCCGCGGAGATCCAGCGTCTCGCCACCGAGCAAGGCGCATAGATCCCCGGCGGGAGCCTGAAATGGCCATGGATATCGGATCGCTTCTCGCCGGGCTCGGGCCGTTCGGGGTTGGCGTCCTGAGCGCCGCGAGCCCGTGCCTCCTCCCGCTCTACCCGGGCTTCATCGCGTATCTCGGCGCCAACGCCACGGTCCTCGAAGGTCGACGGGCAACCGGACTGCTCGGTTTGCTCGTGCTGGCTGGTGTGCTGACGACGATGACCGCCGTCGGCGTCGCGCTGGCGATCCTCGCGGTGCCGACCAGCCGGCTCCTCGCCTAC